>CAZJXN010000202.1:0-8105 GCA_964549655.1 uncultured Saprospiraceae bacterium | reverse complement strand
TATACAAAAAGTTAGATTCAAATTTTTTTAAAACAATTTGCTGATTAAAAGCGATTTTTTAAGTAGATTTGTAGCACGGAGCAAAATGGAAATTCTGCAAAAAATAGACCAGCTAAAAACGGAACTGGAGGCGCTGCGCCCGCTGGATGCAGAACGCGAAGGTCGGATTATGCAAAAATTTCGGCTGGACTGGAATTATCATTCGAATCATTTGGAAGGGAATTCACTGACGTATGGGGAGACGAAGGCGTTGATTTTATTTGGAATTACCGCGCAAGGCAAGCCGTTGAAAGACCATCTGGAAATGACGGGGCACAATGAGGCAATTAAATGGATTGAGGAAGTAGTAAAAGAAGAACGCCCATTGACGGAAAATTTTATTCGGCAATTGCATGAATTGTTGTTGAAAGAGCCGTACCAAGTGGATGCCTTGACACCGAATGGACAGCCGACCAAGAAATGGATTCAAATAGGACAGTATAAAAGTTCGCCAAATAATGTCGTAACTGTCACTGGCGAAATATTCTACTTTGCAACGCCGGAGGAAACGCCTTCTATGATGCACGACTTGTTAGCGTGGTATCGGTCGGAAAAGGAAAAAAATGAATTGCATCCTTTGCAATTGGCGGCTTTGTTTCATTATCGCTTTATACGGATTCATCCGTTTGATGATGGCAATGGACGGACGGCGCGGATTTTGATGAATTTTATATTGCTGCAACATCGCTTGCCGCCGGTGATTATTAAAACCGAGGATAAGCTACATTACTTTGCGGCGCTGCGGCAGGCGGATGCGGGGTTATTAGAGCCGTTTATCGAATACATTGGGGAGAATTTAGAAAGGTCGTTGGATTTGATGGTGCGGGGGGCGAGAGGGGAACCTGTAGAGGAATTTGAGGATATAGAAAAAGAACTTACTTTACTTTGTCAGCAAGCAAAAAATAACGATATTTCTATTGCGCAATTGCTCAACAAGAACAGGCTAAATAAAGCAGAGAAAGAGGATTTACAAAAACATCTAAATGAAAAAGAAAAACAAGACGAAAAGATTGATGATTTAGCAGAAAAGATTGGAAAAATCAAGGAAATAATCAATGAATTATTAGAATCTATAAATGTTAAAGACCATCCTGAACTCTCGGAAATTATAGAGACTATTAAAGGAATGGCTGTAAAAAAAATAGTAAACGATTCTGAAAATGGTTTTTAACGAAAATTTGGATTTGGAGACGTGGGGTGCGTGAGGGATAGGAGCGGTACCGACCGTAGGGAGGTGAGAGCGGATAGCCCGACCCGTAGGGGCACGCCCAAAGAAACCGCAAAATGTAAAATTTTAAATGTAAAATGTAAAAGTAAAGTTAGGAATGGAAAATAATGTATTAGCGCAGGTGGGGAGTTATACCGAGGAGAATATTCGGTCGCTGGATTGGCGGGAGCATATTCGGATGCGTCCGGGGATGTATATTGGGAAGCTGGGCGATGGTGCCTCGGCGGATGATGGGATTTATGTGCTGGTGAAGGAGGTGATTGATAACTCGATTGATGAGTTTGTGATGGGGCATGGTCGGCAGATAGATATCATGGTGGAGGATGGCACGGTGACGGTGCGCGATTATGGGCGCGGGATTCCGCTGGGCAAGGTGGTGGAGTGTGTGAGCCAAATCAATACCGGCGGGAAGTATGACTCGAAGGCGTTTAAGAAATCGGTGGGCTTGAATGGCGTGGGGACGAAGGCGGTGAATGCGCTGTCGGAATACTTCAAGGTGCAGGCGGTGCGCGACGGGCAGACGAAAGTGGCGGAATTTGAGGCGGGCGAATTGACCAATGATGCGAAAGTGCAAAAAGCGAGCGAGGCGAACGGCACAATTGTGACGTTCCGACCGGATAGTTCGGTGTTCAAAAAATACAAATTTCGGCACGAGTATCTGGAAAATCAGTTGTGGAATTATGCGTATTTGAATGCGGGATTGAAGCTGAATTTTAATGGAACGATTATTCAGTCGAAGCACGGATTGTTGGATTTGTTGAGTCGCAAGACGCAGGCGGAGCATTTGCGGTATCCGATTATTCATTTGAAAAATGGGGATATTGAAGTGGCGATTTCGCATGGGAATCATTATGGGGAGCAGTATTATTCGTTTGTAAATGGGCAGAATACGACGCAGGGC
Organism: uncultured Saprospiraceae bacterium; assembly: GCA_964549655.1. GTDB lineage: Bacteria > Bacteroidota > Bacteroidia > Chitinophagales > Saprospiraceae > JADJNW01. Next base: position 5,937 of record CAZJXN010000202.1, on the reverse strand, counting down.
GGTACGCACCTGAACGCTTTTCGGGATGGCGTGGTGGAGACGATGCAGAAGTTTTTTGGGAAAAGTAATTTTGATAGGAAGGATATTTTGGCTTCGATTGTGGCGGCGGTGAGTGTGCGCGTGGAGGAGCCGTTGTTTGAATCGCAGACGAAAACCAAGCTGGGTTCGGCGGAAATGGGACCGGAGGGACCGACGATTCGGACGTATGTGGTGAATTTTTTGAAAGAGAAGTTGGATAATTTTTTGCACACGCATGAGGACGTGGCGAAGGCGATTGAGTCGCGCATCAAGCAGTCGGAGCGGGAGCGGAAGGAAATTGCGGGCATTCGACAACTGGCAAATCAGCGCGCGAAGAAAGCCAATTTGCATAACAAAAAGCTGCGGGATTGCCGGATTCACTTCAACGATCCACCCAAGAAAGTAGCCGAAGATTTGCGCAAAGCGACGACGGTTTTCATCACGGAAGGGGATTCAGCGAGCGGTTCGATTACGAAAGCGCGGAATGTGCAGACGCAGGCGGTGTTTAGTTTGCGCGGAAAACCTTTGAATTGCTTTGGTTTGACGAAAAAAGTGGTGTACGAAAATGAGGAATTTAACTTGTTGCAACACGCGCTGAATATTGAAGATGGCTTGGATGAATTGCGCTATGGGCGCGTGGTGATTGCGACCGATGCCGACGTGGATGGAATGCACATTCGATTGTTGTTGTTGACTTTTTTCTTGCAATTTTTTCCGGATTTGGTGCGGAATGGGCATTTGTACATTCTGGATACGCCGTTGTTTCGAGTGCGCGATAAGCAGAAGACGTTTTATTGTTACAGCGAAAAGGAAAAGCAAAGCGCGATTAAAAAATTGAAAGGGAAGCCGGAAATCACGCGCTTCAAGGGTTTGGGTGAAATTTCACCGGATGAATTTGGGGATTTTATTGGGGAGAATATTCGCTTGGACTCGGTGGTGGTAAATGAAGGGGCGGATTTGGATAAGATTTTGGCGTATTATATGGGAAAGAACTCGCCGGATCGACAGGAGTTTATTATTGAGAATTTAAGGTATGAAATAGATGAGGTGGAGGATGTGGCGGTGGCGAGTGATATGCCAGCATTGGCGGAGGTGACAAGTTAAAATGTCTGAACGTGATTTTTATAATTGAGGGATTTTTGTGATTTGTATTCAATGATGGAATGTTTTTGTGAGAAGTCTGTTCATTTTTTACTGAAAATTGGTTATATTTGTAATAATCAATTTAATTTAACCATGACCGCATTACAAAAAGCTGCTGAATTATTACCAGAGTTGTCGCAGGGCGAGAAAGCTCAACTCCTCCAATGGGTTGCCCGCGACTTGAGCGATGCCTTTCCAGGTATTGATAGGACGGCTGACATATGCGGCGGGTTGCCGCGTATTGTGCGTACGAGAATACCGGTGTGGCTACTCGTAGCAGCGCATAAAGAAGGTGCTACGGAAGCAGCGTTGTTGGCGGCGTATCCCACGCTTCGAGCGGAGGACTTGACAAATGCCTGGTCGTATTATCGTGCGCACGACGCAGAAATTGACTTGCAAATACAGGAAAACGAAGCTGCCTAAGCATGAAAAGTTTGTTTGCTGACGAGAATTTTCCTTTTCCTACGGTCATTGCTTTACGCGCCTTTGGTTACGAAGTGCTTACTTTACAGAAGCGGGCAAAGGAGAACAAGCCGTGCCGGACGAAGAAGTATTGTCACTGGCAACTTCTCTACAAAGAGCGGTTCTAACACTCAACCGCAAAGATTTCATTCAATTGCACCAAAGTACTGCTGTTCATGCTGGAATTATCGTCTGTACATTTGATGCTGATTTTCAGGCATTAGCAAATAGAATTCATATAGCAATTAATGTAATAACTTCTTTAGGTAACCAGTTGATTCGTATTACACGAGAATGAATTAATATGTTTATCATTTATAACTGCCTTTTTGTCTGAAAAAAATACCAATTCATTACAAATTCCTCCCTTTTCCACGTTTTATTCTTACTGGCACAAAACTTGCCTTCTATACAATTTGATTGTAAAATAAAAATCCCTGTCAACTTGACATTGACGGCGGCTTGAGGAAATATTCGGCTCGACCCCGTCGTGGTGAATGAAGGGGCGGATTTGGATAAGATTTTGGCGTGTTATATGGGGAAAAACTCGCCGGACAGGCAGGAGTTTATTATTGAGAATTTGCGGTATGAGGTGGATGAGGTGGAGGGGGAAGCGGAAGTGGAAAAGACACCAATAACAGCTATTCCTTAATCTTTATCAAAATAATTGTTCAATCTGTACTTTTAATGGCGGGATGTATTGCTTTGCCGTTTTCCAAACAATATTCAAATCCACATTCAAATAATCGTGGATAAGTACATCACGCATTCCAGCCATGTCTTTCCACGGAATTTGCGGATTGGCAGTTCGCAACTCATCAGAAAGTCGCTTGGTGGCTTCGCCAATAATTTCCAACTGACGAATGACTGCGTCTTGCACCAAATAATTGGCATCAAAATCTGTTTCTGATATCCCAGCTATATATTCCAAAATTCTATTTACCGATTGTAAAATATGGGCGAGGTAGAGTTGGTCGTTTTTCATGCCTCTGTAATAATCTGTAAATCCTTTTCGATATAAGGTTTAAAAGCGGGATGTAAAGCTTTTTCAGTGACAATATCCACTTTTCGGTGTAGTAATTCAGAAAGCTCCCGATGCATTCGCACCAGCGTAAAAAGGTCAATCGTATCCGTAAAACCCACCAAAATATCAATATCACTATCTGGTCGCTCCTCCTCCCTTGCAAACGAACCGAAAACACCAATACGCCGTATCGGATATTGCGAAAGGTAATCTTTAATCGTAAATATCGTTTCTTGTCTAGTCATATCGTGCAAATATCGGGGATTTTCGGTGTAAATCCAAATGTTTTATTGATAGGTAGGAGTAATAAATAGAATTTAAAAATACCAGCCAAAGTGTTTTTAAACCTTGACTGGTATTATTTAAATTTATAGAACTGGTACAGGAATACAGGCGCTTTCAGGAGAAGGCGACAGTTTACCCTTACGAATTTCGTAAGTATTGTTACTCCACAAAATCAGTGCCTCCCATTCCACTGGTTTTGAACTTCCGAGTTCATAGGTAAATATACCCGGTTCATTACATTCGGGATAGGAATTTGGATAGATTACCTTCAAATTGCCACTTGTAGTAGCGTCATCCTTGATAGTAACCGTAATGGCTTTCCATGTAATTCCAGTATTCGGTTTATATTGCTTGGCTGCAAAAAACACAAATGAACTATAGGCGCATGTTGGGATAGTACAAGAACAATCACCACCGGAATCGCCACCACATGGACAAGTTGATGAAATGTATTTTACCCCAATTGACAAAGGGTCATCACATGTAAAAGTTGATACATCGGGTTTTTCGCACGCAGTGCTTGTGATGCATAAGATAATTGAGACTAAAATCAGATTTTTCATTGTTGTTTTTATTTAAAACAGGTGAATCAAGGGTTAATTTTCATAGAATACTGCATTTCAAGGTGATGGAGGCTCAGGAAACTTTGAAAGTTACCTAAGCCTCTCTCAAAACGCCCGCGAATACTATCCAATTTTCAATATCGACTCCACACGGTTTTTTCTTCCAACAGTTCAAGGAAGTTTTCGACAAGCGCAAGCCATTCTGTACAGCTCAAATCATAAGATTCTGGCCAAAAGATCGGCTTCAGAGCATCAAGCGTGCGGTAATCCAGAAATTCTTCTTCTACCATTGCACCTTTCCCTTGGTCATCTTGGAGATACAAATCGAGTCCGTATTCACCAATAAAATAAAAGTGGTCCCTGGAGTAAGACATCTCGCCCCGGCAGGGCGTCGCGTTGGTTGTCGAGAAATTTTTTAAATAATAGTAATCGCCAGTGTGCCGAGTACTGAACTTCTCCTGCACGAGACGGTAATTGCCATCATTATCAATAAATAGACCCCGAAGTACCTGCCGCGGCTGTTTCCGGTCCATGACCAGTATACCGAAGTAGTCGGTGTTTTCCACTGCCCAGTGAATTAGATAATGATTATATTTTTGCCCAGAAGCGACATAGCTCACGCATAGCAGCAAAGCTGCAAAGACTAATTTATTCATTTTTTTTAATATTTATTTGAGTTAAAGAATGTACAGCCTCGAAAAGTAAGTCTGCAATGTAAATAAGACCATTTTACTCACTTGGTGATGACTTTAATGCCATATCATATAGTTTACGAACCACAAAAGCAGGAGAACAAATCACATTAGATGTGTTAGTTTGCTCTTTTGAAATAACAACGCCGCAAACCTTACCACTTTGTTTGTGTATTACGAACGAACCGCTCGACCCTTTATAGGATTGGAGATCAGTTACGATATACTCGTAAGTAGCATCTGGAAGTTTTGTAATTTGGCGATTCAAATCCGCTTGAGGAGATATCACTTGTCGTTGAATATCAGAAGCAGGGTAACCATAAGTAAAGATTTGACGATCCTCAATATTTTCTAAATTACTTAACTCTTCTTCATTCATAATGTCATCCATTCTCAATCCTTCAATGCCTTTTGGCTTTTTAGGCAAAAAATGAACTTGAATATCTCGTTCCTCGTTTTTCAAGCTCGGCGTTGTCATAAAGCAACCAGAAGGTGTTTTAAAGGGACTTTTCTCTAAATCACCTTGAATGGATTCAATAGGTGCTTGAGGCAGTATAATAAAAGAGTTTACGCGTCGAAGTTGCCACGACCCTTTGTCCGGATGTATTAGGTTATGCTCTAAAAAAGCATTTTGCAAATTTGCTTCGAAGCGCGTAGCTGCTGTTGTACCCGATTCTTCAGAAATTTGAGTGCTAATAGATGCCAGTTCTGCACTTCCAACCGTTTTTCTATCAGGATTTATATGAAGCGCTGTACCTAATATACCATTTTCCATAACAACTGCTGTACCAGCAGAATAAAATGGTTTCTTAACGCTTTGCTCACGAAATGCAGTGTTCCCATCTTGCCCAATATAAATTTTATCTCCATTCGCTTTTTCTGCCTCAATCACATAGGTGACCACAAGCTGACAGGTAGCCTCTTTGAGAATCTTTTGAAGATTTCTTTGTTCAGCCTCTTCGCTTGGGTCTAGATTGCATCCAGAGTAGCCAAAAGTTGAAATGAAGAAGAAGAAGATGATTAAATTCAAAAATAGGTTTTGCATAATTAAGTGTTGTTATGTTAGATTGTGAAATGAATTTAATTTGCCGCGACATACAAATCTACGTAGGAAGTATGGCTAAATAAAAAATGGTGATATTAAATTTTTAATTGTGACGATTAAACAAATTATTGTGACACCCTATCTTTTTCTTTCATTTTTCACACTAAATCCAATTTTATCACACTAATATGTATTTCATCACAAAAAAGTATTTTTTGTCACGTAATCAGAACTATGAAAGGATTTGAATTAATTTTGAAATCAAAAAAAATGATTCTTCGAGAATACTGGTGGAGTTTTATTGCATTTTGGTTAGTGTGGATTGCCTTTATAGGTGTTGATGCTTTTATCGCATTGAAGTTTTCATCTGCATTAATACAGCTTTCCTTAAATGTTGTGATAGATGGAATAGTTGGTTTACTTGTTCTTAGGTTTTGTTTATGGCTTCTGAAGACATTAGGCTATAAACATCTAGGTAAAAGAACTGTTATTATTATTTTTTTCGTGGCTATTGCAGGAGGAATTTGTAATGGAATTCTTTATATGAGTTCTGCAAAGCTTGTAACGAGTATGCATTTATTTTCAGAAGATAATAACAAATCTTTTTTAAATTGGGGAGATAAATATAATTTTTTTATTGATACTAATGAAAAAGGAAGATTAGAGGATTGGCGTAGGAATTTCCCTGAAGGTTTTTTTAGTGTA
>CAZJXN010000201.1:0-8171 GCA_964549655.1 uncultured Saprospiraceae bacterium | reverse complement strand
TCGCTTAGAAAAAGAACTCTATGCCGCCTATCCCAGCAACGTGGAATTTAAAAATAGCTTGGCAATCTCGTATCAATCGTTGGGCTGGTTTCAGGAAACAAACCTAAATGACCGAGTTAAAGCCAACGTATATTATCAGTTATCCAAAGAACTTTTAGCACAGTTGGTACAGAGCTTTCCTGCCTACGTAGCATTCAAAAAGAATTTAGATCGGGTGGAGCAAAAACTAACGGAGGAGTAAGCGGTTCCTTTGTCTGAACCATGATGTCCTTGATTTTTTTGATGTCCATGATTTTGCACGACTTGGTTTCGTGTACCATAAAAACGCCACTAAAGAAACCATCTGCTGAATTTTGGTTGATTCATAAACACTTGATGGTCAAATATTTTCTTTTCAATTTGAAATACGCCGTGGCGGCTGCCCGGCGAATCCAGCGGAGCAATTGGATTAGCGTAGCGTTTCCCTGACCTTCGGTACGGGATGTTCCATTTGGTTACTTTTTGTGGCAATGACAAAAAGTGACAAAGCCTAAAGCGCAAAGAAAAAACGAAAGCCATCATCAACCAATCAATAGCTTATACTTTAACCAATTTAGGTTTAGGCGCACGCCTATGCTCCAATAGCGGACAAGCACCGTTTAGAAAGTAATCGTTTTAACACTTTGTACATTCTACTTATCATCTTGTACAATCTCTATATGAATAAATATTTTTCCAATCGCATCGTGTTTATTTTCAATCTTCCTCCATTTATTTTTAACAAGAGCCATTTTATTTTCGATAACAATCCATACTTTTACAACCGTTGTACACTTTTTTACAATTGCACTCATTCTTTTTTGAAAAACAATGCATTCTTTTACAATCGCATCCATACTTTTTTGAATTGTACTGCTTATATTTGCAAAGTCACCAATACTATTTATAAACGCAGATTTAAAATTTACACTGTCTTATGTTGCACTTTGATTTGGTCGGCATGATGCGCCGCCGTGAAATAGAGAATCCCTACCGTTTTTTAGTAAAAAATGGATTTAATTATCACACTGCCGGGCATCTCTTGCGCAATGAGCGCGATAGTTTGTCGTATAAGAACCTGGAGAAGCTGTGTTTGCTATTGCATTGCACCCCCAACGACCTGTTTGTTTGGCAAAAGCCAAAAGACGCTTTGGTTGCTGACAGTCATCCTCTGCATCAGCTCAAGCCCAAGCCGCACGACATCAATGTCACGCAGAAATTGCAGGAACTTCCGCTGGATAAACTGGAACAAGTGAAGCAATTCATAAAGGATTTGCCGCAAGAGTAGGTTGGGAGTGAGCAAAGCGCAGAACTTTCTTTTGCTATGCTGCGTTTTTTACTATAATTTTATGCTATAAAATAAATAGAGCATGCAACAAGTTATTTTAAATATAAAGGATGAATCTCGTCGGCAGTTCTTTTTTGAATTGTTAGAACAGCTTGATTTTGTAGAGATTGTGATGGTACGAGAACGCAGTGTAGAGCAGCAGGAATTTGTTGCGGATTTGAAAGATGCCCTTGAAGAAGTAGAAGCTCATCAGGAAGGTACAAAACGCTTACAATCGGCAAAAGATTTTTTGAATGAGCTATGAAGTAGTCGTTACCGAAAACTTTAAACGTCGCGCGAAGCCACTGGCGAAGAAATATGTCTCTTTCAAAACCGACCTCGCCGCATTGATTGATAGCTTAGAAGAAGACCCGGCACAAGGCGTTTTTCTGGGGAAAGATTGTTATAAAATACATCTCGCAATCCAATCAAAAGGGAAAGGGAAAAGCGGTGGCGCTCGTGTCATTACTTGCGTAAAGATTCAATCTGAAACTGTTTTCTTACTCACCATTTATGACAAATCTGATAAAGAGGATTTGGATGATACGGAACTGGATGAATTGTTAGCGGAAGCAGATTTAGGGAAAGGATAAAAAAGTAAGCTTACAACAGAAAGAGGCGACATTTTTAGAAAGATGTCGCCTCTTTTTATAGTAGTAACGGATTCTGAAAGCTATGGGAACGCCATTATTTTATTTTACAAGTTCTTTAGCCCTAGCCAGCGCCGCATCTAAGCCATGTACATCGTTACCACCCGCGGTCGCAAAAAACGCCTGACCACCGCCGCCGCCTTTGATGTCTTTAGCGAGTTCTCGAATGAGATTACCCGCATTCAAACCCTTGGACTGCACGAGTTCATCGGAGATGCGAATGGTGAGTTGTGGCTTGTCATTGGAAATAGTGCCAAAAACAATCACTGCATTACCGACTTCTTTTTCCAAATTATAAGCTAAGGTTTTTACTGCGTTGGCATCGGTGAGTGGCAAGCGTTTTACGAGCAGTTGAAAGCCTTCTTTTTGTACGAATTCCGAACGGAGTTCTTTTTGAAGACCCGCCGCTTGTTCGAGCATCATGGACTCGATTTGCTTTTGCAGGCGTTTATTTTCTTCTTGCAAATCAGCGACACGTTTGGCGGGTTCTTTCGGATTTTTAAAGATTTCGCGGATTTTTTCCAATTCTTTGATTTCGGTATTCACATATTGTAAAGCAGTAAAACCCGTCACGGCTTCGATGCGGCGCACGCCTGCTGCCACGGCGGATTCGGATATGATTTTGAATAAACCAATCTCGCCCGTCGCTTTTACGTGTGTACCGCCGCAGAGTTCCTGACTGATGCGCTTATTGAACGTAATCATGCGCACCGTTTCGCCATATTTTTCGCCGAAAAGCATCATCGCGCCTGCTTTTCGAGCTTCTTCAATCGGGATATTGCGCGCCTCTTCCAGTGGAATGTTGAGCATAATGCGGTCATTCACAAACAACTCAACCATACGCAACTGCTCTTCACTCACTTTTTCAAAATGCGAAAAATCAAACCGCAGATAATCTTCGTTGACGAGCGAACCTTTCTGTGAGACGTGGTTGCCCAAGATGCCGCGCAAACTGGAATGTAATAAGTGCGTTGCCGTGTGATTTTTTTCGGTGGCAGCACGCCTATCTTCGTCCACTTCCACCCAAAGCGGTTCATTCATTCGCTCCGGCAGTCTATTTACAAAATGAATAATGAGGTCATTCTCTTTTTTCGTATCCAATACTTCTATGATTTCTGGCTTTTCTTCGCCGTCTTCATCTCCTCCAAAAAAAAAGCGTCCTCGGTCGCCCACTTGTCCGCCACCTTCTGGGTAGAAAGGCGTTTTATCCAGCACCATTTGGTATTGAAAACCTTTTTTGTCTTGCACGGCGCGGTATTTTAGCACTTTTGATGCTGCATCGAGCGCGTCATATCCTACAAACTCAACCACCCCACTCCCGTCTCCCCAAAGGGGAGAGGCTTCATCATCCCCCCTTTGAGGAGACGGGAGGGGGGCTACCCAATCTCCTACTTGCTTTTCGGCATCTATTTTAGAACGATTTTTCTGAATCTGTAATGCTTTTTCAAACCCTTCTAAATCAACAGACAAGCCTTTTTCGCGGGCGATTAATTCAGTTAAATCTATTGGAAAACCGAAGGTGTCGAAGAGTTCAAACGCAACTTCCCCACTGATAATGCCATTCGCAGCTTCAATTGTGTCGAGTCGTCTCAAACCATTTTCCAAAGTGCGCAAGAAAGACCGCTCCTCTTCGAGTATTACCTTTTGTACAAAATCCTGCTGCGCTTTCAATTCCGGAAAAACATCGGCGAATTCGTCGGCGAGTAGTGGCACGAGTTTATTCAAAAATGGTTCTTTAATATCTAAAAACGAATAATAATAACGAACCGCTCTGCGCAAAATGCGACGAATCACGTATCCCGCGCCACCGGAAGCTGGAAGCTGCCCATCGGCAATGGTAAACGCCACGGCGCGAATGTGGTCCACGACGACGCGCATCGCTACGTCGGTTTTGGCATTTCGGTCGTAAGAACCATTATATTTTTTATTACTTACTTGTTCTACTAATGTAATAAAGGGTGTAAAGATATCGGTATCATAGGTGTAATGTTTGCCTTGCAAAACCATGCAAAGGCGCTCGAAGCCCATGCCTGTGTCTACGTGCTGTGCAGGTAGTACGATGAGTGAGCCATCCGCTTTGCGTTCGAACTGCATGAATACGTTGTTCCAAATTTCTACTACCGATGGGTGGTCTTGATTGACCAACATTTCGCCGGGCACTTGCGCGCGTTCCTCATTGGAGCGGAAGTCGAAGTGAATTTCGGAACACGGACCGCAGGGACCTTGCGCGCCCATTTCCCAAAAGTTGTCTTTTTTATTGCCGTCAAGAATTTGATTATCAGGTAAGAATCTGCGCCAGATTTCCCGTGCTTCTTCGTCGGAAGCTAAACCTTCTTTTTCATCACCGCCAAAAACAGTTGCGTATAAACGGTCAGCCGGTAAACCTAATTTGTCGGTCAGCAATTCCCAAGACCATTCGATGGCTTCTTTTTTAAAATAATCGCCGAACGACCAGTTGCCGAGCATTTCAAACATGGTGTGGTGCGTGCCGTCAAAGCCCACGTCTTCGAGGTCATTGTGTTTGCCACTCACACGCAAGCACTTTTGCGTGTCCGCAATACGTGGAGCAGGCGGCGTTCCATTGCCCAAAAAATAATCTTTAAATTGCACCATGCCAGAGTTAGTGAACATCAGCGTGGGGTCGTTTTTCAACACCAATGGCGCGGAAGGGACGATTTTATGTTGTTTCGATTTAAAAAAATCGAGGAATGCCTGTCGTATTTCTTTAGATGTCATTTTAAAAAAGTTTGGAGGTTTGAGGGCTTCACATGAACACTCAAACACATGAACACACAAACACAATGAAACAAAGGCACAAAATTAGTAGTCGCGCCGAGATTTGTATAATTAATTATAGGAAATCCTTTAGAAAAAGGAATGGAGGTCAATAATTCGCAGCCCCGCTTGGGGCAATTTGGAAGTAATATGTGGATAACTTTTTCAAAATATAAATACGAATTTTCAATTTTTAACGATACTTTCATCGGTAAAGTTCCTTTTTATACTTTTCAATGTATCTTTTTTGTTAATACGTCGTTAGGATTAGAGAGATAATGGTATAGGGAATAGGGTAGAGAGACTAAGCAAGCGATCCCTCTACTCTATTCCATCCCCTCTACCAAAATGGCACCAATTTAATTACAAATTCATTCAATATTCATTATTTGCTTACGCATTCGTCTAAATTTTGTGTTAAAGTTTTGGAATTATGAAATCGGATTCTATCTTTGAAATATTCGAAGAATCTCATGACATCCAAACAGCAAGACTAAGAGGCACTAATTTCAGCCCTTATGATTTGAATTTCCCTATGTAACACGCTAAATATTAGTCATTTCCGGTAAAGTAAAAACGCTCATGAGGAAAGAAAAATTTGTTTACAACACCCACACCCTTAAATACGAAAAAGTCATCACTTCTTTGCGCAGTAAATTGACAAAAGTATTTGGGTTTGTGTGTGCCGCCGTGTTGACGGCGTTTCTTTTTACCTTGGCTTCGCATCGGCTGTTTCCATCGCCCAAGGAAAAAGCATTGACACGCGAAATTGATTATCTCAAAGGAAATTATCAACGGGTTTTGGGCGATGTAGATCAACTCAGCAAAGTATTAGAAAATATCCAAGAGCGCGATGCCTTTGCACACCGCATGATTTTTGGGATGGAACCGATTGACAAAGGCGTGTGGGAAGGTGGCACTGGCGGACATGACCCTTACGAGCAGTATCGCCAATTCAAAAACGCCGGCGACCTGATGGCATCCGTACAAGAACGGGTAGACCGCGTCAAACGTCAGTTGGTGTTGCAATCAAGATCGTTGGATACCGTCCTCAATATGGCGAAGGAAAAGGAAAAAATGTTGGCTTCTATTCCTTCGATTAAACCCGTTCGCGCTGATAAATTGAATCGTAACGTACAACTCCTCTCCGGCTTCGGCTATCGCATTCACCCGATTTTCAAAGTACCTAAAATGCACACCGGTATTGACTTTAGTGCAGCAAGTGGTACGCCCATCCAAGCGACGGGTGCAGGGGTGGTCGTGAAGGCGGAACGCGCCAGCGGCTACGGAATGCAGGTCATCATCAAGCACGGTTATGGCTACGAAACGCTGTACGGACACATGAGTCGGATAGACGTGAAGGTAGGTCAGAAAGTGGTACGGGGTCAAAAAATTGGTTTGGTAGGCAACACTGGTACGTCTACGGCACCGCATTGCCATTATGAAGTGATTTTCAGAGGCGATAAAGTGAATCCGATTTTGTATGTATTGGATGGGTTGTCACCAGAACAGTATCAGGACTTGGTAAAAGCGGCGGAGACGGCGAATCAGTCTTGGGATTAAACTGGATACTGGATGCTGGATTTTAAATGTAGATATTGATTTTTATAAATATATTTTTGAATTGATATGATTGTAACGATCACCGGAAAAGACTTCCTGCGCGGGGGTCTTTTTTGTATTGTAATAAATTTTCTTTTTGTGAATGGCATTGCAGCACAGGAAGTGGATACTTTGCCTACTATCAAGCCTGAAGTGGTAATGGATACGATTGAAAAAACGTACCTCATCGTAGGGGTGGGCGATATGATGCTGGGTACGAATTATCCGTCCAAAAGTTTTCTACCGCCCAATGATGGCAAGGGTTTGCTGGTAGATGTGCTGGATCATTTGCAAAATGCGGATGTCACGTTTGGCAATCTGGAAGGGACGCTTTTTGATGAAGGTGGAAAACCAAAGACGTGTAAAGATTCTACAATATGTTACGTTTTTCGCACGCCTGCAAAATATGTGGATCGTTACGTGGAAGCAGGTTTTGACTTGTTGAGCATTGCCAATAATCACTCCGGCGACTTCGGTGCAGAAGGTCGAACGAAGACGAAAGCAGTGCTGGACGAGGCTGGAATGCTCTACGCCGGTTTAGCTGGTACGGACGAGACGATTATTTTTGAAAAAGATAGCATCCGATATGGATTGGCTGCGTTCGCACCAAATGCCGGCACGTGTGATATTCGCAACTTGCCAAAAGCCAAGCAGATTGTAGCAAACCTGCAATTGGAATGTGACGTGGTCATTGTCTCGTTTCACGGGGGTGCAGAAGGACCGACTAAGCAGCACGTACCAAAAGTAACCGAAGAATTTTACGGCGAGAATCGGGGTGATGTGTATAAATTTGCACACGCAGTCATTGATGCCGGAGCGGACATTGTGTTTGGACATGGACCGCACGTGACGCGCGCGGTGGAATTGTACAATGATCGTTTTATCGCTTACAGCATGGGCAATTTTTGCACGTATGGTCGCTTTAATTTGAATGGTCCGGCAGGTTTCGCGCCGATTATAAAGTTGGAAATCAACAAACAAGGCGAATTTTTAGGTGGTGAGATTGTACCCATTTATCAACAAAAAACACACGGTCCGAAAATAGACTCGCAACGCCGCGCCATTAAAACCATTATAGAATTGACGAAAGCGGATTTTCCAGATACACCGCTAAATATAAGTGGCACGGGGCGGATGACGAAAAAGGAGGTGGAGAAGGCAATAGAGTGATAGTCTCTGCGCTTACATTTGTTGGATGACTCTTCTAATCTCTTGCGATTGGTACTGGTTAATAATATTATTTATATTTTCCTTTTCAATTCTCAATCCGATTCAACCCCGCATAATAAATCAAATACCACTCCTCTCCCAGCTTCGCAAAGCGCCGAATCGTGCCGAATTCGCCATTTTGAGATACAATTTTTTCGACGACCAAATCATCGCCAAAAGTGGTCAACTCGCGTTTGAATCCACCGCTGTCGTAGTTGAATGGGCGCTGCATGACCCAATCCTCCGCTTCCCAACGAAAATCATTGTCGGCGATGGTCTCCGCGTCGGCATTGGACGGCAGCCCTTCCAACGGGAACGAGATGTGCTCCATCTGATAGTCGCTCTCTTGGTGAAAACGCTCATAGAATTCCTCAAATGCCTTGAGTTCAGATGTCTCTTCGTTATTATTAGTGGAGCAGGAAAAAAGCAAACCACTGCACGCCGCCAACCAACTAAAAAAAATAAGCCGATACATATTACCAAATTTTTTTGTTATAATGCTGCAACCTTCTATTCGATACATTGTAGTTTTTGAATAAATTGCGGTGTAAAAAAACGAGGATTGGGGATTAGTGATTGGGGATTAGTGA
>CAZJXN010000200.1:0-8226 GCA_964549655.1 uncultured Saprospiraceae bacterium | reverse complement strand
CCCCAGCCGCCACCACCACCGATGGGGGGAATAAAAATCCAGCCGCCGCCTCTGCTGCGCTCGTTGTACCGACCGCCACTGCCAAAGCCGCCGTCATTATCGTCATCTTTATTATTGCGATTCCGATAATTGCGAATCATGGGGAGAATGAAAATGAAAAAGATAATTAACAATAGAAACAACGTGCCAAATCCTCCAGATGATTCCCCACCCTTACTACGCTCGTCGGCTTTGTACTCTCCAGCACCATAGGAAATAATGGCACTCGTAGCGCGGTCTATCCCATCATAATAGCGCTGTTCTTTAAAAGCAGGTTTAAGTATATTTTCTATAATTCGCTTGGAAATAGCATCGGGTAAGAAACCTTCGGCACCATAGCCAGTTTGAATATACATCTTCCGGTCATCAAGTGCAATATATATCAAAATACCATTATTCTTATCTGCTTGACCAATTCCCCATGCTTTTGCCAGCCGAATCGTGTAATCAAAAATGTCATCGCCTTCGAGGGAGCGTTCTGTGACAACAGCGATTTGCGTGGAAGAAGTATCGTTGTAAGACACCAGCTTACGTTCCAACGTTTCCAGTTCCGACGAATTCAACATTCCAGCAAAATCATTTACAATCCGAGGTGGATTGGGCTTCGCAGGGATATCTTTGGCAACTGCCCAAGTTCCTAAAAGTAAAAGAAGAATGGAAATATAATATTTTGCTATCATTGAAAATTTGTGTTATTGTGTTTAGGTGTTAATGTGTTCGTGTAACTAAGTCAAGATAGACATGAACACGAGAACACATCGAACGTGAACACAATTTTTACTTGGAATACGAAATCTCGTCGGACAATTCATTCGTATCATCTGTCTGAAATGGAAAGTGCGCTTTCAATTTTTCGCCAACTTGGGCAATTGCCAAACAAATACCATCTGCGAAAGCACCTTGCCGAAAATGTTCCTGCATCAAGTCGCGCTCTTCTTTCCAAAAATCTTCACCCACTATTTGATTGATACCTTCATCGCCGATAATAGCGAATTTACGATGCTCTGGAGCTATAAAAATCAGGACTCCATTGCGAGCCGCCGTTTGGTGCATTCCCAACTGTTCAAAAGTACGCGTCGCTTCTTCTACTGCATCTGCTTCCAGCGTTTTTTCTAAATGCACCCGTATCTCGCCAGACGTGTTGCGTTCTGCTTCGCCAATAGCGGCGATGATGCGCGCTTCATCCGGCTTTGTAAAAAATTCAACCATTTTTGTGTGTTCATGTATTCAGGTGTTTATGTGTTCGTGTAGCACGCCAACAGAGACATGAATACACGAACACATTCGCACTTAAACACAATTAGAATTCTACTTTCGGAGCGTTTTGTGTGCCAGCATCCGCTTGGAATTGCGCTTTTTGCTCAAATCCAAACATCCCTGCAAACATACTACCCGGGAAGCGGCGAATTTTCTTGTTATACTCGGTAGCCGTGTTATTAAAGGCATCGCGTTCTACTTTGATACGGTTTTCCGTACCTTCGAGCTGCGCTTGCAATTCCAAGAAGTTCTGATTTGCCTTCAATTCTGGATATTTTTCTACCGAAACTAACAATCTACCGAGAGATTGCGACAAGCCAGACTGTGCACTTTGAAATTGTTGTAATTGCTCAGCGGTCAAGTTGGCGGGGTCTACCGTTACGCTCGTTGCTTTAGCACGGGCTTCGGTGACTTGTACCAGCGTTTGTTGCTCAAAATTGGCATAACCTTTTACGGTATTTACCAAGTTTGGAATCAGGTCAGAGCGGCGCTGATAGGCACTTTGCACTTTACTCCACGCATTTTCCACGTCTTCTTCCGAGTTTACAAAGCCGTTATAAGAGCTACAACCACTTCCGAAAACAATAAGTCCTAAACCGATGAGGACTGCTGCTGTGATTAATGATTTCATTGAATTGAGAGTTTTTACTTTGATGATATAAAGCTAAAAAAACGATTTTAGGTTCAATTTCACATCCATCTTTCGTTCAATAGCATTTTTTTAACGACAAACGTGCCAAATTAAGGTGACATCTCTGTAGAAGGTGTTGTCTTAACTTGGTTTATAAATATATTTATTAATTCCGCCGCACCTTTCGACGACGATATATTTCCTTCTATTACAGCCTGTTCTGTCTGTTTTAAGACTGATTTCAAACCTTCATTTTGATAAAACAGCGCTTTCAATTGCACTTCGATACTTTCAAATAGCCAATGCCGAGCTTGCTCGCGCCGTTGCTGTTCAAAAAAACCATTCGCTTGGGTGAATATCCGAAATTTTTGGATTAAATCCCAAATTTCTTTGATGCCTTCGCCAGTCGTTGCCGAACAAGTAACTACTTCCGGTATCCAGTTGCTTGTTTTTGGTGGAAATAAGTGCAAGGCATTTTTGTATTCCTGCTGTGCTCGCTTGGCTAATAAAACACGGTCGCCGTCTGCTTTGTTGACTGCCAAAATATCTGCCATTTCTACGATACCGCGTTTGATGCCTTGCAATTCGTCGCCTGCGCCGGGTAAGAGTAGCAATAAAAAACAATCTACCATCGAGCGCACTGCGATTTCAGATTGTCCAACACCTACCGTTTCTATCAAAATGGTGTCAAATCCTGCCGCTTCACAGAGTAGCATGGTTTCGCGCGTCCTGTGCGCCACGCCACCAAGTGCATCACCAGCAGGGGAGGGGCGAACGAACGCGTGGTCGTTAGTTGAAAGTTGTGCCATCCGTGTTTTATCGCCCAAAATACTGCCCTTCGTTATTTGACTCGATGGGTCAATCGCCAACACTGCCAATTTGTGTCCATTTTCAATTACTTTTAAACCAAATATTTCAATAAATGTACTTTTCCCCACGCCGGGCGAACCAGTGATACCGATGCGAATAGATTCTTTTTTAGGTGGCAAACATCGCTCCAAAATTTCTTGCGCCAATGTCTGATGGTCTGGTCGGGTACTTTCCAAAAGTGTAATGGCTTGGCTCAAAATGACGCGGTTGCCATTTAAAATTTCTTCCACGTACGATGCTGCATTGCGGTTGGAGCGCGGCGGTTGGGACAAATTTGGATTTAAATCGGTATTCAACATTTAACAGTAAAAATTATCAGACATTTGCACTTTCAAGCGTAAAATAAGCATTTTGACTGTTCTTCAAGTATGTTAAAGTTCTTAATTATTTTAAATGATAATTTTAACAATATGAGAATGGCGTTGATTGTCAATGTATTAAGTTTTTTATAAATTAACAAACAAGGATAAAATGATAGCCAAGAGGTTAAACTGTACTAAGGTCGGCGAAAGTGACTGGGAGACTATTGCGAAGTAACTTTTTTTATTCTTTCTTTGTAATATTAGAAAAGTATAAACGCTAAAGCTTAGACAATAGATTCTAAAAAAAACAGATAAAGAACAATCAATAAACCAATTTAAAACAATCTACATTTTCCTTTACAAGTTCCCGTAAATGTGTTTTCAAAGCCCAAAGGCAGAATGAAAACGTTCTACATGAAAATTCAGCGGTGGCAACTCTTTGAGGCTGTCACCGTTATTTTTTTGTTCTGCCTCCAATCTTCCTATCCTCCCATCCTCCTTTTCACGCTCCTTTAAAAACCGGCACTCGCTTTTCCAAAAACGCCGCCACGCCTTCCGCGTAATCAGCAGTCTGTCCGGCTTTTGTCTGCAAATTATCTTCTATATCCAACTGTTGATTCAAATTATTTCGGAGCGATTCATTCAAAGCACGTTTGGTATAACCCAAGCCTTGCGTCGGCATTTGTGATAACTTTTCTGCAATTTTCCATGACTCCGTTAAAAATTCCTCGTCATTTATTGCTTTATAAATCATACCGATATTCATCGCCTCTTTTGCGGACACTTTTTCACCGAGCATCATAAGCGCAGTTGCGCGTTGAAAACCAATCAAGCGAGGCAACATAAAAGTACCGCCACTATCAGGGATCAACCCAATTTTGCTAAACGCCTGAACAAAACTTGCCGATTCCGCCGCCACGACAATGTCACAAGCAATCGCAATATTCGCACCGGCACCTGCTGCTACGCCATTCACAGCTGCTACAATCGGTTTTTCGATATAACGCAAACGCTGCACAATCGGGTTATAATGTTCGGATAAAACAGTGGATAATGCAGGTGGATTTTCCCCTGTCAGTTCTTGCAAATCCTGCCCAGCACAAAAGGCTTTGCCAGCTCCTATGATATAAATCGCTCGCACCTCAGGGTCTTTATTACACTCATCTAAATAAGTTTGTAATAAAAGCGCCATTTTCCGATTCATACTATTATAAACTTGCGGACGATTCAAGGTGATTTTGGCGACGTTGCCGATTTTTTCAAGTAGGATACTTTCATTCATATATAATATTTTTAGATATCAGATACCAGATTGGGAGATGCCAGATGTCCCTTGCGGTGTCTGGCATCCGGCATCTTTAAATCTGGCATCTCTCCATTAATGGCATTTAAAATAATCAAAAGGCTCCAGACAATCTTTACAACGATATAATGATTTGCAAGCCGTAGAACCAAATTGACTCAGCATTTCAGTATTTTTAGACGTACAATTTGGACATTCTACAACAGGTTCCTCGCCAAAAAGCCCCCGTTTACTGACCCTTCCAACGGGTGGCGCTATGCCGTACGCTTTTAGTTTTGCTTTACCGGTTTCTGTGAGCCAGTCGGTCGTCCATGCCGGACTTAATACGGTTGTTACTTTTATTTTATCAAAACCTTGTTCTTGTAAAGTTGCTATGATATTGACTTCAATTGCATTCATTGCCGGGCAGCCGGAGTAAGTAGGCGTAATAATCACTTCCACGGTATCATCTTCCAAGATATTTACCGCTCGAATAATACCCAAATCCTGAATCGTCAACACGGGAATTTCGGGGTCTGTCACCGCTTCCAGTATTGTCCATATTTCTTGTGTTGTAAGTACCATTTTTCTTATCGTTGAGAAGGTGGAAGAGGTTTAGTTGCCCTCAAAACGCAAACTCAATACAGTGCAAAGTAAGTTTGTTTATATAAATCTTTTGCCCTTCTTGCAGCCTGTATCGCACTAATTGGAATGCGGATGACACGGATTTGGCGGATTTGAGCGGATTTTTTGCGCTCCTTTCATTTTTTTTTCATGCAAAAAGTATATCAAAAGGCTTACTTTACAGTGTACTCAAAACACGGGCGGTCAACGTCAAATGGGTAACCTCAAACCTTCAAACATCAAACAATTTTTTAATCTGTTTTTGTGACATCCAAATTACGTAACATCAACAAATACGACTTGGAAAATTCTACCATCGAATCGTACCGCAACACATTAAAAGCTGGACTCAGCCGATTATATTTGTCCCGATTATCTTCTACAATTTGCTCAATAGCACGCCGGATATTCTTTTTATTAAATGTATTTTTTTCTGCATCATAAAAATCGAATTCAAAACCTAAAGATTGGAAATAATCAGATTCTACAATTTGAAAATATAGGTGAAATAAATCTTTATCAGGTTTGAGTACTGCATAATTAAATATAGAAAAACCAACGATATAACCCGGAATCGCCTGTGCAATACGCGTGTACCCATTGTCCCGATACCAATCCATGTTGTTCAATTCGCCGTCAATAACGCTGGCGATACGGTCATGATTCACTGGTGCGATGATGCCAAATGTAGCTTTACCTTGATACATTTCCCGAAAAAAATCGGCTTTTGGACGTTCTAATAATTTTCGAAATTCTTTAATCAATACCTGATTTTTTTGTGGAATCGTTTTTTCGTCTTTTGCAAAATACAGGCGGTGAATTCGCTCCAGTGCTTCCATCGTAAAACCTTCTGGCTTAATGAGATAGTCGAGCCGATAGGTTAAATCCAACAACAAATACGCGATACCGCCAGGATACTGCTCCCGATTGAGTTTTCCGGTGTCTATTTCATCCAGCACTTTTTGTATTTCTTGCTGCAAATAATTATACTTGGCTTCTTTCTCCGGCTCTGGTAACTCCTGCAAATGGGTGCTTTCTATTGGCTGTAAAACTTTAAATTCTTCCAAGAGCAAATCATCTTGTTTATCGGCATTTGTCGCTATTTCTTTCAGGGCGTAGTACAATTTATAAGGCGAACCGTCCAACGTATACGTATCAAAAATAATGGTAATGTTATTATCGTCATCCAAACCGAAACGGCTATAATTTAGATCAAAATTGCGCTCAATGAGTTGACGCATAAAGTTGATATTCAATTCATTAGAACGAGCAATACGAGCCTCGGCGCGCAGGTGTTTTTCATCTCCTACGCCAACTATTTTTTTAGAACCCTGGTACAATTCAAAATGAATTTTACCGGCTTCGTCCTCCCAACATTTCACGTTATCTTCCCTGTCGTCGCGCAGGTATCGGAAAAATGCGACGTAAGATGCCAAATAATCTTCGGCTTCATACTTTTGAAGTGCTTCTTCCCATGCCAGATAATTGTCTGCCTCTTTGTAGGAATCGCTGTATCTGCCGAAACGAACGGCGGGTTGCTCAATTTTAGGCGTTGAATTGCTAAAAAGCCGACTGAAAAAACTCATTATATTAGATTCAAAGGGTTTTGCGTCTCTGTATCAAACACGAAAAGTACCACTTTTGATTGAATTATTGGTAGGAAATACGATTTGGAGGTTTGCGAAGCGCGAAGAATTGATTTTTTTATGAAAATAACGTGGATTAGCTACGAAGACGGCACTCGCGCGAGGGATAGCAGCGGTATGCCACAGTGGGTTTGACAAGTGGGATTGCGTGGCATGAGAGCGGATAGCCCGACCCCGCCGCCAGCCTTAGAGAAGGCATACTTTTAAAGCTCGCCATATCTAAGGCTGGCGGCGGGGACGCGCCCAAAAGTTATATAAAAAAGTCATGCAGCGACTGCGCCAATCGAGTCGGCGATGCCTTGTCGAATGCGTGTGCGGTGCGGGGCAAGATTTCCAATTCACCATGTGGCAAGGCGTGAAACATAGCTTGCGTTTCTTCCAGCGTGACGGTTTTATCGCGGTCGCCGAGCATCAGGCGCACTTGCTGCTGGATGTCACTGGCTTCATCAGGTTTAAAACCGCCGCGCTCACCGAGCGACCACAGCAATTCGCGCGTACGCAACACCACCGATTGCCAGTGCGAGCCGTGCCGGTCTACGAGCGATTGGGCGAGGCGCGGCGCTTTTTGTTGAAGGTTTTCGGGTGTGAGGAAAGCCGTTTCGTTGATAGCAGATTCAATCGTCCAATGAAATTTGGTACCGAGTGTGACTATCTTTCCCACTACTTCAGGATATTCTTTTGCCAAGGTAAAAGCCACATAGCCGCCCATGCTGTAACCAAAAATGTTGACACTTTCCAACTGATGTTGTTGCAAATAGTCCAGCACATTGCTGACGAATAACTCGATGCTAAACGGCTCTTCCGACCCGAAACCTCCATGCCCTTCAAAATCTAAGACGTGAATGTTAAAACGGTCTTTTAACAAAGGCGTTAAATCATCAAACTGGGTGCAGGAGGCAAGTGCGCCGTGTAAAAACAGTAAGTGCGGTGTGGTCATGGTCGGTCTGGTTTGGCTGCAAAAGTACGAGAGAAGCCAGATGTCAGATGCCAGATGCCAGATTTTTTTTGGAATGGTGTTGCAATTATTTATCTCCCCTTACAGTTTATTAAAAACATTTTATAATTTTAATTCCATTTGAATATTACATCGCTCATAGGGCGAAGGAATGACGACAATCCGTTGAAAATCAAGTTTTTGATAAAGTCGAATGGCATATTCAAGTTTGGTGTTACTTTCTAAATATAATGTTTTTGCTCCTAATGATTTCGCTTTTGTAATAACCGCTTGCCCTAATAGCCAGCCGATATTTTTACCTTGTGCGCGGTCGGTGCCTGCCATTTTAGCGAGTTCAAAGGTATCGTCATCCATTTTTATCATCGCGCAAGTGCCAACGATTTCGCCCTCGTATTTTGCAAAAAAGATGTGTCCGCCGGGTTTTAAGCATCTGTGCAAATAAATCGTCAACGGTAGCGGAGACATCCAGATATTGTTAGAAAATTTCAATTTAATATACAAATAGGGAGCATCAGAATTTTCAAACTTCGAATATTTTATTCTATTTGCTTTTATGAATTAATACTTTAATGCTGATTCTGGACAATATGAAAATTCTTATTGCGTGTGATTCCTTTAAA
>CAZJXN010000199.1:0-8227 GCA_964549655.1 uncultured Saprospiraceae bacterium | reverse complement strand
TAACTAAATGAATGAATGAATTAATACCCTGGATTTTGGGTTAAACCTTTATTAACATCTATAGCGTATTGCGGTATTGGGTACAGCGTATATTTCGGGCTCACTGTTTTTCCAATTAAAGCATTTTCTGAAATAAGCCTATCGGTACGAACTAGGTCAAAAAAACCATGTCCTTCAAAACATAATTCCATCTCCCTTTCCCTGTAAATTGCTTTTCTCAAATCATCTTTTGATAAACCTGCAAAATCAGGCAGGGCGGCAACGTTTTCCACACCAGTTGCATTCGTTCTTGCCCGTTTTCTTACTTGGTTTATGGCGCTGTAGGCGGCAGCAGTGGGACCACTTACTTCATTCTCGGCTTCTGCAAAAATTAACAACACTTCGGCATACCTGAAAACAGGAAAATTATTTTCACCGCTGAAACAAACACTTTCAGGACCCCAGGCAATAAATTTTTTCACAAAAGGGCGGCTGTACTTTAGGGTATCGCCTCCTGTAGTAATGTAAGAAGTAAGCATGGAAATTTCTTTCCGGTACGTATTGGGGAAATTGTTGAAAAAAGTTTGATTAGCGCCGCAAAGGTCTATTGCAAATCCGCATCCGGTAGTGCCAGCCGGGCTTAAAATAGACTCAAACCATGACCCAACCCGAAACTGTTTATACTGTACAGAAAAAATATGTTCTGTATTGTTCTTCTTTGCAGGGTCAAAAACATCGCGGTAATTAGCCGCTAATGAATACACGCCCAAATCCATTACTTCCTTGCTCTTGTCTCTTGCCAATGTAAATTCTTTACGGGTAAGATAAACCAATGACAACAGCGTTTTAGCAGCCCCTCTCGTAGCCCTGCCAACCTCCGTAAGCGGATAGCTAAGCGGAAGGCTGGTTTCCGCAAACTTTAAATCCTCAATAATAAGGGCGTATATATTTTCTTTACTAACTCTTGGATTATTTGTTGCAACGCTTAAATCTACCTCATATTTTGTTGCCAGGGGTACATCTCCAAAAAGCCGGACGAGGTTAAAATAATGAAGGGCTCTCATATACCTTGCCTCGCCTAAATAAGCATTTTTGAGCGTATTATCCATAGCGATAGCAGGCACCTGCTCTAAAATCAGATTCGCCCTTTGAAAAGCAGTGTAAGCTCCCTGATAATAATCCAGCCAGAAAAAAGCGGTGCCGTGCTGGAAATTGTCAACTGCCAAAAAGGTAGGGTTTGCAACGCCATCCAAAGCAGGGCTTGGCAAATCATTCAGCAGGTACAAGGAAACATTATATGCGTTGGCATTTACCACCGTATTGTAAAGGCTGTAAACAGCAGACTTCGCTTCCGCCTCTGTTTTAAAAAAGTTTTCGGGCGAAGTAAAGTCCAGCGGTGTTTCTTCCAATTCGTCTATACAGGATGAAACCGCTAAAAAGATGAATAAAACAGCCAATAGTTTTATGATAGATTGCATAATGGTTGTGTTTAATAATTTTTAAATGATATGTTCCGTTTTTTTAAAATGAAACATTAATACCAAACAAAAATCTCCTTTGCACGGGGTAGGAGAATAAGTCAACCCCCTGAAATACCTGTGCCTGTCCTGCTGCATTCACTTCCGGGTCAAAACCGCTGTAATCGGATATTGTAACAAGATTCTGTCCGGTTAAATAAACTCTCAATCCAGAGATTACTTTTTGCTTCCATTTGCTTAGAGGCAAATTATAGCCAAGTGAAACGGTTCTTAGACGCAGGAAGGCTCCATTTTCAACAAAACGGTCGGTTAAGAAGAAATCGGTGGGTCCGGGTCTTGAGTAAGTGCTTGATTTGTTCGCGCCACCCCAAAATTCGGTTGCCCGCTCTGCGGTCGTATTGGTAGCTCCGATTGAATTTTCAAGGTTATAACGGGTGAGGTTAATAACATCCACATCTGCAACACCTTGTATCAAAATAGTAAGATCAAAATTTTTGAAGGTAAAATCGTTATTGATGCCGTAAATAAGTTCTGGAATGCCATTACCGGTAATCATTCGGTCATTGCCATCTATTTTACCGTCCTTATTTAAATCCTTGTATTTGAAATCTCCTGGTTTATAAGCGCTAAAACCTGCTCCGGCAGCGGTAATTTCCTCCTGCGATTGCCAGATGCCATCGTGTACATGCGTATGAAAAGAGCCAATGGATTCGCCGGTTTTGATAATGCCCAATCCATCAACGCCACCCGCAGTATTCTGAAACAGGGATACCAGCAACTGCCGGCTTCCGTCACTATTCGGGCTTGAATTAGGGTCTAATTCCAGCACTTCATTTCGATTAGCGGACACGTTAAAAGAGGTGTTCCAGGTAAATGACTTGCTCCGCACATTTTCGGTATTGATAGAAAACTCAAAACCTGAATTTCTGACTTTTCCAATATTTTGCCATTGAGTTGAAAATCCGGTTTCAACGGGAACAGGAGATTGAAACAAGAGGTCAGAAGTGGTTTTTTGATAATAGTCTGCAGTTATTGTAACCCGGTCCGCAAATAATCCCAAATCAAGACCGACGTTAAATTGTGCAGTTTGCTCCCAAGTCAGGTTAGGATTCGGCATATCCGAACTGGAAGTAAAGCCAGTAACCTGCTGCCCGCCGATTATCTGTCCACCATCGGCAACTAATCTTGCCAGCGAACGGTAGGGCGGCAACTCCTGGTTACCAGTAATACCATAGCTGGTGCGTAGCTTCAAGTTGCTTACCTGCTGTATATTTTGCATAAAGTTTTCATCGCTTACTCTCCAGGCGAATGCTCCCGATGGGAAAAAGCCATATTTATTGCCTTCCCCAAATTTTGAAGAGCCATCTGCCCTTGCTGTAAACGTAAAGAGGTATTTATCATCGAGTGCATAATTGATACGTCCAAAGAAGGAGTTAATAGCAAAATCAAAACTTCCTGATGGTATATAGGTGCGGTCATTAGCCCCTCTGGTTACTACATAAAACGAAGTAACATCGGTTGGAAAACCGCTGCGCCTGATTCCGTAGTTCAATACCTTTTGGCGCTGAAATGAATTACCCACGAGTATGCTAAGGTTATGCTTCTCCCCAATTGTTTTTTTATAGGTTATGGTATTTTCATTTAACCATGAAATATTTTCAACAGAACTTAAATTAGCAAGTCCCTGCTCGTCTAACCCTGCTATGGTAGTACGGGGCAGGTATCCACGGCCACTCAAGTAAGAAGCATCTGCACCTATCACTACTTTTGCCGATAAGGCATTGCTTATTTGGTACTCCCCATATATATTTCCAATAGCCCTACTTACAATTGTTTTATCCGTTATCAATTTACCAAGTGCCACCGGATTATCTACCCGGGAAGGCTGCCCTCCAAAAGAAGCAACGGATTCCAAATGATAGGTGCCATCCGAACGAAATACGGGACTGAAGGGGCGGGAAGCAAGTGTTTGTGGCAAAATGTCCCGCACATCTCTTGAAGAGCGGCTGATGGTGAGGCTATTGCCGAGTGTCAATTTACTACTTACTATCTTATCAAGGTTAAAGCGGAAAGACCCCCGGTCAAAACCACTTCCAATAACAGCTCCTTTCTCTCCGTAATAGTCAGCGGAAATCAAATAATTTGTTCCGCCATTACCGCCAGAAAACGTTAACGTATGATTTTGAACATTACCAGTTTGAAAAACCTCATTCTGCCAGTCCGTATTAGTGGATGGCACTGTTGGATACGGGGTGACCGGCGGAGTTAATGACTGACCATACCCATTTGCAAAACCAGCCAGTTGCGTATTATTAGCTAGGCTGTACTGATTAATTACCTCCTGCGTGCCGTAGTAGGAGTTGATGCTAATCTTGTTTTGTCCTTCCTTGCCTCTTTTTGTAGTAATCAAAACAACGCCATTAGCGCCTCTTGCACCGTATATAGCTGCGGCTGATGCGTCCTTTAAAATTTCGATTGACTCAATATCATTGGTGTTGATAAGGGATAGCGCATTGCCGCCAACTCTTTCTCCTACACCTGTTGGTGTAATGTTGTTATCACTGTAAACAGGATAGCCATCAATAACGTATAAAGGCTCGTTGCCGGCATTAATAGAGTTTGAACCACGTATGCGAATAGAAAGTCCGCCGCCCGGAGCAGCGGATGATTGGGTTACCTGCACGCCTGCCACCCGGCCCTGCAGTACCTGATCGGCTGAGCTAACTGGTACATCAGTGAGTGCTTTGCCTTTAATAGATGCAACAGAACCGGTGAGGTCTTTTTTGCGTACCGAGCCATAACCGATGACCACCACTTCTTCTAGCTCTTGCGAGGAGACTTTCATCGTGACGTTGATGGTGGTTTGAGTACCTACTACAATTTCCTGCTTTTCATATCCAATAAAACTAAATACCAACACGGCGTTACCATCCGGCACAACGATTTCGTATGCGCCCGACACATCTGTCAGCGTTCCCTCTTGCGTACCCTTAATCTGCACGCCAACACCTGGTAAAGGCACATTTTGTTCGTCGGCGACAATGCCGCGTATGGTTTGCGGTGGCTTGGGTTCTGATTTGGATACAGATGGATTATTCGGAGTAGCACTGGCACTGTAAATAAACCGCGCATCGGTTTGTTTTTCGATTTCCCGGAGCACTTGTTTCATTTTGACTGCTTTTAACTCCAGGGTAAGCGGTTTATTGAAAATTTCCTGCCCTGTGAGGTTGTGACCATTGGCGAGGCTACTGAAAATAGTGACCAGCATCAATTGCAAAATAGTAAGTTGCAAGAGTCGCCGGATTTTTGGTTTTAGTTGTGTGGTAAGTTTCATACATTTATAGTGATTTATTAAAGAATCTGTGAGAAAGTGCTGCGTTGGGAATTTGATTGTTTTCAACATCATTAATAAGGCTACAACAGTTTAAGTATGCACTCCTATAATTATAGCTATGTACCTTTATATCAGGGTAAATATGGGCATTGTGAAAATGAAGATGCAATCAATTCAGATGAATGTTATGGCAATTTTTTTAATTATTTTTCAAGTAAATAATCGTTTCATATCATAGGCTAAATTACGTCCCTCTGATTATTGAAACTAATACAACTTATAAATTCACTAACACTATTTTGATTTCTCGAATCACGTACAGTTGAATGAAGCTCCGCATCTTAGGACGAGTGCAGGATTAGCAGAATAATACCTGAGATAGTCCAAATTCGACACACACTAAACTCTTTATAAATTTGGGTGCAAAATGGAACGGAAGACCACCAACCAGCAGCGGCGCAAATACGATGCAGGCTTCAAAATCAGAGGCATTAAAATGGACATTCGGACGAAGCAGCGGGCTTGCAAGGGCAAATGTCGTCAATTGCGACCAGTAGAGTAGGAGCGGGAGATTTAGAAAAAAGCCTTGAGTATTTTCATTCAAAAGCTATGGGGATACGCTACCAATTTGTTTGTTTCGTAATTTCCCTTTTGAGGCAGATATTCTGCTACCCTTAACTGTTTTGCCACTCCAAAATACTTTGGTAGGCTTTAATGGAAGGTAGTAGCATGGCGTCCTCGCAGGCAGAAGCAAGTACGCAAGTTTACGGTAAACAATTCTACGATTGTTTTTGTGTTTACCGTAAACTTGCAACTTGCTTAGGGGAAGCCCCTAAGAACCCCTGCACGGCGCAATAGCACCCTTCACTACTCATTCCTTGAGATATACAAACCGCATTAAAGCCCGACGGAGAAACGTTGCTTATATTCTCAAAAAACCATACCTTTACAATAAATTCTTTTGAACATATGACTACCGTTTTGAAAATTAATACGCAAAATTTGAATGAGGCAGTGGTTCGAGACCTTAAAGAGCATTATCGAAATGCGGAGTTGGAAATTCGAGTATATGAGATGCCTGATGCTGCTGAAGTGATGAGCGAACCCGAATTTTGGGCTTTGATAAAGATATTGGATTGGTCAAAGCCTGAAGACAATAAGCAAATTGTTGAACCTATTGTTGAAGCATTATCCAAGCTGCATATTGCTAAAATATATCAATTTTACGATATTCTCTCAGAAAAACTTTGGCGATTGGATACAGAAGTATATGCAGATGCAATGATGCGGGAAGATGAAGATGGATATTTCTCTGCTGATGAATTTTTATATGCACGTTGCTGTGTCGTAGCTAATGGTAAAGAGGCGTATGACAGTGTACTAATTGAACCTACTAAATTTCCAACCAACTTGACCTTCGAGACTTTGCTCTACGTGGCAGGTCGTGCCTATGATCGCAAAACCGGCAATAAATTTAATTCCACGCCTGCTTACAACTTTGAAACAGGTAATAACAAACAAGGCTGGCAGTAACCATTAATCTTTTTGGAGTGGATCACGGTAATTCTAACAACAACGATAACTCACATCATCTTTATGAAATCTGGGATAAGAAGCTGGATGATGTGTACAAATATGGGATTAGCGATGAGCCAATTGAAGTGGAAGATGGCTTGTCGAGCCGTGCGCGTAACCAAGTGTATCAAATGAACTTGCCTGAAAATTGGCTTCGCTATATTGGACGCGTTTTGATAAAAGATATTGCAAATCGAATCTTAGCTAAAGTGTTAGAAGATGAATGTGTAAATGCTTATATAGAAAAGCATGGAAAGCGACCAAGAGGAAATCCACCTCGGAGAAAATCTAGATTTGAGCAGACGCTGCCTGATGAAGAAAATGAAATAGGATAAAATGTAAAGTGTCAGTATAAAAGCCTTACTATGTGGCTATGCCAGATTAAGCCTTGCTTATTACATTTTAAATCACAATTTTTTTGCAATTTTTTCTGCTTGATTTGTATAGGCGTGGTTTGTATTTAGCATTTTATTTAAAAGCATATCAAATTCAGTATCTCTTTGTCCACATGCTAATTTTGACATTAGTAAAAGCCACTCTGCCTGTTGTTGGAGTAATATATCATCGGTCGTAGATATAATTTCTTTTGATGTAGTTGCTGCGGAAGTATAATTTTTTAATTTAAAATAAGCATCTGCTATTAAAAAAAGGCTGGGTATTTTAAGTGCAGGGTTTTGGATACTGCGAAGTATTTCGATTGCTTTTTCGTATTGTTTCGATTGCATTTGTTGTATTGCTTCCGTGAAAGCAGGATCGCCATTTACATCCTTTTGCGTACCAAATGAAGGAGTTTCATAATACAAAGTGGCAAGGGTTTCGTCTGAAATTGAAGGAGATGTGAATACCCAGCGGGCAAAAAAGCCTACTGCTAACAATATTACTGCTGCTGCTGCCCAGCGATACAAGCGGCTATTTAAGGTAATTCGCTTTGCTTCTTTTGGTACACTCGGTTGGGATGTATTTGTGTCTTGCATGGATAGTTTTTCCTCCTTCCAAGCTGATATTTGGTTACGCAAATCGCTACGTACTAACAATTGCATAGCCCGATGTTCTAAACGCTGTTGGGTAACACTTTCTGTCAATTCCACGTTTGACTTCATTTCCGCTTCAAAAGCAAGTTTCTCTTCCTCAGAAATATTATCAAAAAGATAATCATCTATTTTATCGAAAAAATCTTCTTTCATGTCCATTGTTTTAGAAAATTCATCAAATCAGGTCGCTCGCTAATAAGCACTCGGAGTTGTTTACGGCAACGGTCAGCAGCTTTTTTAGCTTGGTTGGCATTTTTCAAGCCTCGTTCGTCTGCAATTTTAGACATATTATAAGATAGATAGTAGTACATTTTTAGGACTTTTTGGCAATTATCAGTTAATGTTAATAATAACTTTTGTAACAATTCATCCCTTTTTTGTTCCAGCGAATTATTCTCTAAAAGCAGTAGTTGCTCGTCTGGTGTTTCTGAAGATACGTGATTATATTGGCTCATATCGTCGTTTAATATAACCCGATCCGTTTTTCGAGCATTATTACGAATAATATTTTTGCAAATACCCAGTAAGAAAGAACGCACACTGCTTTCCTTGCGAAATCTACCAGATTGGATCATTTCGTCTAACAGAATAACACCTTCTTGCAACACATCGTCAGGATCAGCTTTACTGCCAAATTCATTTATAAATTGTTTTACTTTTGCATTGATAACCACATCCATGTATAGAAACTTTAACGCTCGATTGCGGTCGGCAATTTCTTTACTTTGTATTGCATTAAATAAAGCTTCTTCCTCAAAGTATAACTTATTCATAAACGTATATTTAGTAGCATCAATTCAAAACAGGTACCCACCAAACTAAGAGTAAGT
>CAZJXN010000198.1:0-8295 GCA_964549655.1 uncultured Saprospiraceae bacterium | reverse complement strand
GCTACAACCACAAAGTTAAAGGTTTTTTAACAACAGGCATACCAACGTTATAGATTAACTCTAACGTCCTGTAAAATAGTTTCACGAGATAACACTTTGATTGCTGAAGATGAGGATTAACAAACAACAATTGGCACTGGCACTGTGTGTACTGTTTATGGTCGCACTGATATACACTCGATTTTTGGTATCGGTCAGTATGTTCGGACTGGCATTTGTCGGGCTTTTCGATTGGAATAAAATAGACGGAAAGCTGAAAATTAGACTCAATCCGGTGCTGTTACAAAATTTAAAACAGTTTGGAAACCAACCGGCATACTGGATGGTGACGCTCTTTTTTTTACTGGTATTGCTAAGTGGCTGGCAAACCGAAGATTGGAGTTATTGGATAGAAAGGTTGCGTATCAAGTTACCGTTTTTAATCTTACCCATTGCATTTTTGGGCTTACCCGTATTTACAAGAAGGCAATATTTAGGACTGACTTATTTCTTGTTAATTTTATTATGTATCACTTGTATCGGTATCGGTATTAATTATTTACTGGACTTCGCAGCTATTAATGAATCCATTAAACACGGAAAAGCAGTACCAACGCCTTGCAATCACATCCGATTCAGCCTTTTATTATCTTTAGGCATCATTTGTGGCGGCTGGCTTTGGTGGGAGCGATATTACACTCGGTATACTTGGGAACGATATTTTATAAAATTTGCAACGCTCTTTTTATTTGGATTTATCTTTTTTTTAGCGGTACGAAGCGGATTGGCATCTTCATATGCAGGATTGGTAGTGTTATTAATTCATTTTGTAAATACGACCCAACAATATTTAAAAGCAGCCGCCATGGTAGCTACTTTAATCGCAATGCCCGTCATCGCTTATTTATTTTTTCCAACATTTAATGCAAAAGTAGGCTACGTAAAGGAAGATTTGGAAATGCACACGGCTGGAAAAGGCGAAAATTACTCGGATTCTGGGCGATTTACATCCATTTTATTGGGGTTGCAATTAGCAGGTGAAAATCCTTTGCAAGGCGTGGGCGCAGGCAATCTTCGACAGGAAATGCGTGAATTGTATGCCCAGGAATATCCACAAGCACCGGAAATAAAGCTGCCACACAATCAATTTGTATGGGTATTTGCCGGCACTGGTTTAGTCGGACTCTTTTTATTTAGTTTGGCATTTTTTTATCCCATTTTGTATAATAATAATTATCGGCAACCGCTGTTTCTGGCTTTCAATGTCGTGATTTTCTGCTCTTTTTTGACCGAAAGTACGATTGAAAACTCGCTCGGCGTGGCACTTTATTCTTTTTTTCTACTGTTAGGATTGAATTACATCACCCAGTATTGTCCTCAGACTAACCTTCTTTCTTCGTATGGACGATTGCGACGCGCCCCAAATTTGGTGCGATAATACAAACCCCCTACCACGCCAAATACGAAGCCACCGATGTGCGCCCACCACGCTACGGCTTCAGTCTCTGCCGTCGTCACGTTGAGGGAAGCCGTGCCGCTTGCCCATTGTTGCCAAATCCAAAACCCAAGAAATAAAAACGCCGGTATGCGAAAAGTAAATATGAAAAATAACATTTTTACACGCGAAGCGGGAAACATAACTAAATACGCGCCCAGCACCGCAGAAATAGCGCCGCTTGCACCAACAGTCGGTATCGCACTGTCCCAATTGAAATAAATATGCGCGGCGTGTGCTGCCAAACCACCTAAAAAATAAAAAATAAAAAAACGTATATTGCCAATGACTGCTT
The DNA here is from genome assembly GCA_964549655.1 of uncultured Saprospiraceae bacterium. Classification (GTDB taxonomy): domain Bacteria; phylum Bacteroidota; class Bacteroidia; order Chitinophagales; family Saprospiraceae; genus JADJNW01. The sequence continues at coordinate 6,526 of CAZJXN010000198.1, read as the reverse complement.
CAATATTATCTGCAAACACCCATAGAAAAAGCATATTGCCGATCAAATGCAGCCAGCCGCCATGCAAAAACATACTGGTGAACAGTGTAAATAAATCCTGCCCACGCGTGGTCTCCGCTGGAATGGAACCATAATTAAAAATGAAGGCTTCGAGTTGGTCGGGCGGCATATTCACTTCCAATAAAAACACCGCGACATTGATAACAATAAAGCTATAACTTACCCACGGCGTGTAGCCGCCGCGCACTTGGTCATCACCGATTGGAAAAAGCATTTATTAAGTTTATAGTTTGAGATGGAGACTAAGGTTGAGATTTGAGATTTAGCGATATGTGAACGTCAAATCTTAGCTTTAACCTCAGCCTTAACTTTTGAATAAATAGAAAGACAATATAACGCGAATTACTGCTTTATGTGGGATATTTTTATACAAAAAAGCACTTTTAATATGTATGTAGCTGGGAATGAACGATGAAACAGTTTGCGGTATGCAGTCAGCAGATCCTAATTACTCCGTGTACAATTTATTAAAATAAAACAATATGTCATTTTAACTTTATTTGTTAACAGTATATGTTTTGACGGCAATTGACATATTTTAGTTTGAATAACCAATTCATTCTTTCGATATTTGCATTAAAATTTACACGAATCTCTGAACATTACAAAATGAATATACTATGAGAAAGTTTTATCTCCTCTACAGCTTCTTGTTACTCGGAAGCCTGGCAGCACACGCACAAATGCGAGTAGACGGGCAAGAAGTGTATGGCAACGAATGGATTCACTACGACCAGCCTTATTATAAAATCAATATTACGACCGACGGGATTTATCGGATTTCATACGAATCGCTTGCCGCAGCAGGCATTCCAATTAGCACAACGAACGCAGCGCAATATCAGCTTTTTCATTTAGGTAAAGAAGTGCCACTTTACCTTTCTGTTAATAACGATTCCATTGAATTCTACGCCAAAAAAAATCGGGGCGAGTTAGATGCATTTTTATACAAAAAAGGCAAAGCTGATATGCTCAACCCAGAGTATAGCCTTTTTACGGATACAGCAGCTTATTTTCTTACCATCGCACCCATTGGAACGCCCTCTTTGCGGTATCAAACGGTGCAAAATGACCTGACGAATCTACCGACAAAAGAGCCTTGGTTTTGGGGAGCGTTGGATGCAATACAAGGAGGCAATTTTGTGACCAGCGACCAAAGCGGTATCAATGAATCTACTTTTGATACGGGGGAAGGTTATGGTGCGGAACGTACTATTGGCGCGCCCTTTCAGATGACACTTCAACCTACACATCGCTTTGTAGATCAAGGCGTTACAACAGATAGTTTTCACCTTCGTTTTGCAGGAATTGGCACCAATGCGCATACTGTTCAATTATATATCAACAATGTATTAGTCAATACTTTTCCATCTACTACCAATCGTACCTGGGATGAGTCCTTCACCTTACCTGCAAACACAACACAAGCAGACATAAACCTAAAGATCGTAGATAATACGGGTAGAATATCCGTTGCTTTCGCAAAATTGGCGTACCGTAGGCTGTTTAACTTTGAAGATAAAAACCAGTTTCAGTTTGAAATGATCGGTTCGGGCGCGGAAAAATATATAGAAATTGAAAATTTTCAGCATGGAGGTATTGCGCCCATTTTGTATGATTTGACGAGTGGAAAGCGCATCGTTACCCAGTTGGAAGCTGGAAAAGTAAGGGTAAAGTTGGAAGCATTTACAGGCGAACGGACTTTTTGTTTAGTAAATATGGATGCAGGTATTTTAATAAATAATATAAAAAAAGTAGCATTTACTAATTTTCCGGAAGCGGATAAAGAAGCGACTTACCTCATCATCACCAGCCGCAAACTACGTGGCACTTGGAATGGAAAAGACCAAGTATTAGAATATAAAGCCTACCGAGAATCTGCTCCCGGCGGCGGGCACCGCGTGGCTATTGTAGAAATAGAAGAATTGTATGATCAGTTTGCATACGGCATTCAGCGTCATCCTTTGTCGGTGCGCAATTTTAGTCATTTTGTGAAAAGTAAATGGCTCAACGCCCGTTTTGTCTTGCTCCTTGGTAAAGGGGTAGATTTTACAAGTACTCGATATTACGATGCCAACACTGATGCAGTTTTTTTCGTACCCACTTTTGGTAAGCCCGCATCTGACCATTTGTTGTTGGCAAAGCATGGTTCGCAAGTACCCGTGCTACCGGTGGGGCGTATCGCAGCGACCAAGCCCAGCGAAATTGAGCTATATCTCGAAAAACTGCGCGATTATGAAAATCCCGACGCAACTTCCGTAGAAGACCGAAGCTGGCGCAAAGAAGTGGTGCATCTGGGGGGTGGAAAGATTCAAAATATAGGAGAACAACCCAATATAGAAAACGCGATGAACGGTATGCGCGACATCCTGACTACCAATCAATACGGAGCAAATGTGAACACGTATTACAAACAAAGTACAGATGCAGTACAACGAATAGATTCTGATAAGATTAATAAATTGGTGCAACAACAAGGCGTTGGTATGATTACATTTTTTGGGCATGGCGGCTACTCCGTTATTGACCTAAGCATTGGGGACCCAGCTACTTTTACGAATGTAGGAAAATATCCAGTCATGTTTGGTTTGGGCTGTGATGTAGGGAACATTCATGCGTTTACCAATAACAAAAGTTACAGTGAAAATTTTGTTTTTCAACCGCGCCGCGCCGGTATTGCTTTCGTGGGTACTTCTGATCTGGGCTACATAAGTTCATTGGGTCCTTTCCAAAAATCGGTTTATGAGGCTTTAGGTGGCAATCAATACGGCAAAAGTTTGGGAGAAGCGATTCAAGATGCCATCCGAAAGAACGATAGCAATCCAAGTGTTTATCGTCGTACTTTGTTACAACAATATACTTTGCATGGCGACCCAGCATTAGTCTTACAGCCCCATCCGGCACCTGATTATTTGGTAGAAAAAGAAAGTGTACAATTCAATCCGACCCCGGTAACAGTTCGGGAGGACAGTTTTGATATTGATTTTAGAATTTTAAATATTGGTAAAAATATTGGAGACAGCTTAGAAATCAGCATCATTCGAGAATTACCAAACGGCAGCCGAAAACAGTCCATTCTAAAAAAGATAAAGTCTCCCGCATATCGCAGCGAAGTATTCACGTATCGTTTTCCGGTGGCGGATAGCAGTGGTAGCGTAGCCGGGGTTAATGAATTTGTTATTAAAATAGATGCTAATAATAAAATTGCAGAATTGCCCGACCGGGAAGCCGAATCCAATAATGAATTAACCACAGAACGTTACATTTTTGACAAAGGTATTACACCTGTATCTCCGCTTCCTTATGCCGTTGTAAATAAAATGCCGCTGAAATTACGCGCTTCTACCGCCACGGTGTTTGAAACGCAGCAGCGCTACCGCATGGCGATTGATACCAATAAAACATTTCTAAATCCATTATATACGACGGTGACTACGTCTACGGGCGGCGTGTTGGAGTGGCAACCTCCGATAGCTCTATCCGACAGTGTGACGTACTACTGGCGCGTAGCGGTGGATAGCCTAATCGAAAATGAATACAACTGGACAACGAGTTCTTTCACCTATATTAAGGGCAGCCTCTTAGGCTGGCGACAAGGGCATTTTCAGCAGTTGCAAGACAATGATTTTGACGACATCGTACTACCCGATTCAGTGCGCCAACTACAGTTTGCACCGAATAACACGGATTTGAATTTTAGTAATTTTACGTACCCACTTGGTGGGTATCATTTTAGTCAACTATTAAATTATTCAACTATCAATAATAAAATAAATTTATATTTTGGCGGTATTGGGAGTGGAGGCATTATTATCGCTGTATTTGATGGTGCTTCGGGCGATCCTTGGTTCAATGTATATCCAGGAAAATTCGGAAGTGTGATTGGCGAATCCTGGGCTTGGAATGATGGAGTCAATACCTTTCCATTCACTACTACTACGCCTGGAGGACGTAAGCAAGTAATGGATCTTTTGCAGGATTCTATTCCTGATGGCAACTATGTGTTGTTGTACACCATCCAACACACGGGAGCAGGCAACGATTACAAACCCGAACAATGGGCAGCGGATTCACTCATGATTGGTACCAACCTTTTTAAGGTATTAAAAGCAGAGGGTGCTACCTTAATTGACAGCACGGCTACTCAAGGGGCAAGCCCGTATGTTTTTTTATATCGAAAAGGAAAAAATCAGGTTCTGTTTGAGGGCTTGGCGAGTAGTACACAAGATAGCGTATCTGGAGCTTATCCCATTCCAGGGTTTAAATTGCAAGGCAATATGGTCTCTCGCCGCGTCGGTCCGGCTCGCAAATGGTCGCGCTTGCAACAACGTTTTACCACCGATACCCCGTCGGAGCAGTATGAAGTGAATGTAATCGGGATTCAAAGTAATGGATCGGAAAAATTATTACTATCAAATGTAACAGCGCGGGATACAACTTTAGAATGGATAGATTCTATTTACACTTCTTTAAAATTAGAATTAAATACCACTGATTCTGTTCGCCGCTCGCCTGCGCAACTCGACTACTGGCAAGTGCTGTACGAGGGCATTCCTGAAGCGGCGCTCAATCCGCTCGCCCAATACACTGCACTCAAAGACACGCTGCAAGAAGGCGAACCGCTGCAACTGCGCGTAGCGATTAGCAACCTGAGCGATTATAATATGGATAGTCTGCTCGTGCATTACACACTTATGAGCGAAACGAACCAAGTACGTTTAGATTCAGCAAGATTGAAACCTTTGTTGAAAGAAGATACCTTGATTGCAAGTATTAATCTACCGACACGTGGGCTGCGTGGCAACCAGCAGTTGCTCATCGAAATTAATCCTAAAAAAGACCAGCCGGAATTATATGATTTTAATAATGTTGGGGTTCTAAATTTTTATGTGCAAAATGAAAAACGCAACCCATTAGTGGATGTCACTTTTGACGGGCTTCGTATTCTCAACCGGGATATTGTGTCTACTAAACCCTTGATTTCCATTGCATTACGAGACGAAAATCCTTACCTTCCGTTGTCAGATACCACTGCGTTTGAACTTTCCATCGGCTACCCAAGTGGAGATGTAAAACGGATTTATTTTGATCAGTTGCGATTCGAGCCGAGCAAACCGAATGCCAAAGAAAATAAGGCGACGATTTATTTCGAGCCAGCATTTGCAGAAGACGGCATTTATACTTTATACGTCAACGGTCGGGATGCTTCCGGTAACATAGCCGCTAACTTAGCATATCAAATTGAATTTGAAGTAGTTACTGCTTCTAAATTTTCAAATGTTTTTAATTATCCCAATCCATTTACGACTTCCACGCAATTCATTTACACCCTTACCGGAGCCGAACCACCTGCACAATTCAAAATTCAAATCATGACCGCTTCAGGTAGAATCGTACGAGAACTGACAGAACTGGATTTGGGTTCTTTAAAAATCGGCACGCACCGCACGGAATTAGCTTGGAATGGCACAGACCAATACGGCGACCGACTGGCAAACGGCGTTTATTTATATCGTGTAATAGCAAAAGATCAAGAAGGAAAAGATTATGAAAAATATGATAATAATACCGACCGTTTTTTCAAAAAGAATATTGGGAAACTTGTTATTTTGAGGTGAGGAAATGGGTGATGGGTTTATAGGGTGATCCCGCTATAAGGCGGGACAAGTTGCGGGATGAGTCGACTAAGTGACAAGAGAAAAAGTGACTGAGCGATCAAGAAACACGGGCAAACTTTGCGCCTTTGCGTGAAAAAAATCTGCGGGAGACACCCTTCAACGCAAACGCTGCATACACCAAATAATAAGGCTCCAAAGTAACCGTGCGAAAACGACTTACTGGACTAAATACGACGAAAAATATTAACATAATCAGCATCAATAATACAATCCAAAGATGTCTTCGCAAGTCTAATTGCAAACACTGAAAAATACCCCAATATGCCAGTAAATAAACGGGTAATGACAATAGAAAAGACGCGAACCAAACCAACTTGTGATGATGCCCGCCACTCAAGCCCGGCGTAAAAAACCGATAGAACGAAAACCATTTTAACCGTAAAAAATCGCGCGGATTTTCCCGTATCCATTCCATCGCCAAAAGCGTGTGCATCCGCTGCCGCTCCCGAATGGGCAGGCTATTCACTTTACCATACTCGGGATATTCAAAATTTTTATCAAATGCAAATACTAGATAAGTGCCATACCGATGCGCCTCACTATCAAGCGCCGCAGGATGAAATACTTCGTTATACGTATATTTGCTATTGCTAATATGAAAAAAAGTACCCGTGCCATAACTTGATAGCGCATACACGCCATTCACTTTTAAATTATACAAACCATAGGGCAATGTAAATAGCAAGCAAATAATGCCATAGAGAATCGCGTGTTTTATTTTTTGCCGAAACATATACGGGCTGCTCACAAAAAATAAAAGTACAATAAATGGTGAAAAAAGTAATATA
>CAZJXN010000197.1:6640-8311 GCA_964549655.1 uncultured Saprospiraceae bacterium | reverse complement strand
TATCTATAGTCTAAAGTCTATAATCTTTTATTATTGCAAGTTATTAACAAAAAAGTTACAAACCCAACTATTTGCGAAAGCTTTTTTATTTTAGCTATATTTTCTAAAAAAGTTAGCTATTAAACACTCATTTTTGCAAAAATTCAAACACTCGTCCATGTTTAATAGTTTCCTATCCATCGTCACCGTTGTACAATCGCCATCCGAATCTCGGATTTTGTCTCCTTATTTACGAAATATATATCCACTTCTGAAACAGCACTTTGCAGATTTTGAAATTATACTGGTGAATAACGATACCGCTATTGATTTTGATGAAATCATCGAGCCGTTAGATGCAGATTTAAAGCATAATATTTTTTTGTTGAATCTCTCTACTGCTACGGAGCGCAATCACGCAGTGGTAGCGGGTTTAGACCGCGCGAATGGCGATTATACCGTCATTTTTGAATTGGCATTTTATGAACAGCGCGATTTAATTCTTCAATTATTTAATCAATCCCAATTGGGTTTCGACATCGTGTACCTGCGGGCAAGGCAGCGGCGCATTACTTGGCGGTATCAGCTTTTCTATCAACTTTTCCATTACATTTTGAAAAAATATTCTAAACTGCAAGTGGACCATAAAGCGTACGACACGCGCATTCTCTCTCGCCGAGCACTCAACTCACTCCTGCGCCTGCGCGAAAACCTGCGTTACATGAAAGCGATTTACTCAATGGTAGGCTATAAAACCAGTCATTTAGAAATCATGGAGTCGCCCTCCTATCTGGCAGAAGAGCCATTTAATGAGCGTTTTCGCACTTCGTTGGTCGCTATCACTTCCTTTACCAGTTTTCTCAGAACGCTGCTATTGTGGATTTTTATATTCTCTTTCGTTTTTTTAATCGGCGTAATTATAAATGCGCTAAAAGTAAAAATAACGGGCGTGGATATTTTCGGCAATCAGAGTGAAGCCCTTTCCGGCTGGACGTTTCTGGTCATTCTCATCTCTGTTTTTTTCGCGGTCACTTGTCTAAATCTTTACATCATGTCCATTTATTTATCCAATATTTATAGCGAAATTAAACAACGACCGCTGTATATTATGGAGTCTATTAAAAGATTTTGAAGATGCCAGATAAAGAGATGCCAGATGCCAGATTTTTAGATGCCAGCCTGAAACGTAGACCCCCTCGACCTTAGTTAGATGCCGGATTTTGAGATGCCCGATTAGAACGTTGCTTCCTCTCAGCCTAAACCTCAACCTTAAACTACTTCCAGCGCTTGTTCTAAATCTTCTATCAACCACTGCGGGTCTTCCAAACCGATGTAGAAACGTACCAATGTAAAAGGTAGCGGCGAATCGGGTACGCCCGGAATTTTGTAAAAAGCGGCAGTTGGCAATATCAGCGACTCGTGTCCGCCCCAAGAGACGGCGAGTAAAAAACGTTGTAAACGGTGAAAAAAAGCCTCCATTTGTTCGATAACATCCGCTTTTAGATAAACAGAAAGCAAGCCGCCAGCACCACGCATTTGTTTTTTCGCTAATTCGTATTGTGGAAAAGAAGGTAACATTGGATAGCGGACGCTTTCAACTTTTGGATGATTTTCTAAATATTGGGCAATTTGAAATGCACTTTCAGAGCTTCGTTTGACCCGCAATTCCAACGTACGCAAGCCTCGAATGAC
>CAZJXN010000197.1:0-6540 GCA_964549655.1 uncultured Saprospiraceae bacterium | reverse complement strand
AATGTAGTTAGCAACTTTTTTGTCCAAGAATACGGTGCTTCCACGCACGCGATATGGTCGCCCGCCCGTACATTCGCAATAACCGCACAAGCAATAGCCGCTGCGCCACTGCTCAATACCAATGCGTCTTCTGCCTTTTCGAGGGCTGCGAGTTTTTCGCGTAAAATTTGTACGGTCGGATTATTGCCGCGCGTGTAGATGTGATTTTCTAATTCATTGGTAAAAGCTTGCCGAAACTCCTCCAGCGTTTTAAATGCAAAATTACTCGATTGAATAATAGGAGGTGATACAGCGTTGAAATATTGCTCGCGGTGTTCACCGAGGTGCGTCAGGATTTCGCTTAGGTGCATGGTTTTTTGTTTGCTTTCATCGCTTAGCTCTTTTTGCATTCTCTCGCCGTAGATTTTTTCACGCAAAGGCGCAAAGACGCACAATGTTTTTCTCACATAAAAAGCGCAATGTAACAAGTGAATCATGCGCATCAAATCAATCACAAAAATCACAGTTCACACCGCCTTATACGCCACTTCTTTCACCGCCTTTATAATTTTCGCCGCATTCGGCATATACTCTTCTACCAGCGTTGGCGCGTAACCGAGCGAAGTATCGGCTGCATTAATTCTCGTCACAGGCGCATCCAGATAATCGAACGCATACTTTTGAACTTGATAAGCGACTTCGGCAGAGATACCAGCAAAGGGCCACGACTCATCAATGACCACGAGGCGATTCGTTTTTTTGACCGAATTTACAATCGTGCGAATATCCAAAGGACGAATGGTGCGTAAGTCAATCACTTCTGCACTGATCCCTTCTTTTTCGAGTTCCTCCGCAGCTTTCAGGGCGGGGAGCATCATTTTGTTGAAAGAAACCAGCGTCACATCTGTTCCTTCGCGGCGCACGGCAGCTACGCCAATCGGCACCAAATACTCGCCATCCGGCACTTCCCCTTCAAAACCATAGAGCATCTCGGATTCCATCATACAAATCGGGTCGTTATCTCGAATCGCTGATTTCAACAAACCTTTTGCATCCGCTGGGTCTACGCAGGATATTACTTTTAAACCTGGAACATTTGCCAACCAAGCCTCAAACATTTGCGAGTGCTGCTGCGCCAACTGACCTGCCGCTCCGGAAGGACCGCGAAATACAATCGGACATTTGAACTGCCCAGCCGACTGGGAAAGCGTTTTAGCTGCATTATTCACGATCTGGTCAAATGCCAAAATTGCAAAATTCCAAGTCATAAATTCTATAATCGGGCGCAAGCCATTCATCGCCGCTCCCACGCCAATGCCTGTAAAACCCAATTCAGCAATCGGCGTATCAATCACGCGGCGAGCGCCAAATTCCGCCAGCATTCCTTTACTCACTTTGTACGCGCCGTCGTACTCCGCTACTTCTTCTCCCATCAAAAACACCGTGTCATCGCGGCGCATTTCTTCTATCATCGCTTCGCGCAAAGCATCGCGCAGTGCTAAGGTTCTTGCCATTTTATTTGAAATTCTAAAGGTTCAATACGTGCTTGTCAAAGCGCAAAAATAAACATGGAACGCCAATTAACAACAAACAAGCCACAATCTTTTTTAAATACAGAGAATAGTCAACCGAGTGCTTCGATTGCCTATTCTATTTTCCTTAAATTATTATATTCTCAACTTAAACGCCCCGCGCACTCGTACCGATTACCAGCAATAAATAACCGATAAGCAGCATCCAGTAATTGTATTTGGACAGCTCATTCATGTCTACAAAATGCGCTAAAATACCTAAGCCGCCGATCAGCAGCGCAGCAATCCAAATTCCGCGCACAGGCGCATTGGGAGCCGTGTAGGTAGCATAAACTCTTTTACGTGTCATAATGGTATGGTTTTTCTATTTTGTTTTGAATAAAAACGGATGAACGAGCATGAAGTTGAGACGGAGGTTAAGATTAAGGGTGAGGTTAAGGTCGAGGTTGAGGCACTATCTCGGTCGCCAGCGAGGGCGGCATGTTGGTCTCAACCTTAGCCTTAACCTTAGCCTTAACCTCAGCCTTAACCTCCCAATCTCACCCTTTCCCCAATTCCTCTGCTCTGCGCAATGCCGATACTGCTCCAGCTATGATGTCATCGTGTACCGCATTCTCCCGATAGGTTTGCATCGCTGCTTCTGTAGTGCCGCCTTTGGAAGAAACCCGACTAATCCATTCTTCGCAGGAAACATTAGTAGCTTGGTACAATTCAATCGCACCGGCAAAGGTCTGACTCACTAATAATTCCGCTTCCGAATTGTTAAAACCCATTCCTTTTGCGGCTTCCATCATGGCATTCATAAAAAACCAAACGTATGCCGGACCGCTGCCCGAAATAGCGGTCGCTGCGTCTATAGCCGATTCTTTTTCGACATAAACGGTTTTGCCAGTAGTGTTTAACAAATTTTGCACCGTGATTAATTCAATACGAGTCACTTCGTTGGAAGCGGTGAAAGCGGTCATGCCCATGCCAATCTGCGCGGGTAAATTCGGCATGGCGCGTATGATTTTTTGAATGCCCAGCGAGTCCGAAATCGTGCTTATTTTTACACCTGCCATAATAGACAAGAAAACTTGCTGCGGATGTACAAAGGGTCGGATCGTTTCAAATAGCGTTGCAGAATCTTGCGGCTTTACCGCCAAAATAATCAAATCTGCCTTGCCAATACAGCCTTCTGGCGTACCAAATACTTGTCCAATGTCTTTTTTCGATAGTTCCTCTGCTTTTTCGGGCGAGCGTTCCAGTATCATCATGGCTTCTTTGCTAGCGATGTGCGAGCGTAAAAAACTTTGTGCATACGTACCGCCCATATTGCCGCCACCAATAATTAAAATATTCATCGTTTATAGGATTCAGGGTTAATAATTAAAATTAATTGATTGTCAAGTATTTATTTAATTATAAATTTTTAATATTAAAAATAAATTATTTGTATTAAAAAAATATATTCAAAAAATCAGACAAAGTTTAAACATCTTTCTCATTCTGTGGTTAAGGCTTCGACAATTGGAGCGAAATATATGCAGAAGATACAACCTAAGCAAAAACATTACAAAAACGAGTTTCAAAAGGCGCATCTCAACATTTTGCACACCGCCTCTTGGTTTAGTTTGCAATCCACTAAGCTACTCAAACTCTACCATATTTCTCCTGAACAATTCAATATTTTGCGCATTCTGTACAGTTTGCACCCAGAACCCGCTACCGTAAAAGCACTTACAGCGCAGATGGTGGACGAAATGTCCAACGCATCGCGGCTGGTAGAAAAACTCAAGCAAAAAGGACTGGTGGAGCGGGAAGCTTGTGATGAAGACCGCCGCCGAGTCAATGTATACCTCACTCCCAAAGGTTTAGCAACTTTCAAAGAAGCAGTTTTAGCTATAGACGAAAGCATTGAAGAAAAAATGGGACTTTTGTCGGAAGAACAAGCTGCACTGTTAAATCAACTCTTAGAGCGAATCCGAAGTTAAACTTTTCTTAAATTGCTGCTTCCACTATAAGTATTTGATGTTTAAACTTTAAGTTTGCACCTGTGTTTATACAACAAACATTAAAAACGATTTAATTATGAAAAATTTATTTGCAATTTTAGCACTTGTTGCAGTAGCAGCACTGGCATTTACGATGCCTAAAGAAGCATTGAAAGTGGATACGCAATCCAGCTACGTTAACTGGAAAGGCTATAAAGTAACAGGTCAGCACAACGGTAAAGTGAAACTGAAAAGCGGCACATTGGATTTTGACGGCGCTAAACTGGTAGGTGGTACCTTCGAATTGGATATGACGACCATTACCGTGGAAGACTTACAAGGCGGCGGCGCTGATAAATTGACTGGTCACTTGAAGTCGGAAGATTTCTTTGGCACAGCAAAATATCCAACTGCTAAATTTGTCATCACCAGAGCAATCGAAGCCAAGCCAGGTGAATATCGCATTAAAGGTGACTTGACATTGAAAGCTACTACAAAGTCTGTAAGTTTTAACGCATTTGTAACAGAAAAAGAAGGCAAAAAAGTGGCGACTGCTACTATCAAATTAGACCGTTCTGAATATGATATTCGTTATAACTCTGGCAGTTTCTTTGATGGCTTGGGCGACAAAACGATTTATGACGAGTTTGACCTCGACGTGAATTTGGTTGCTTCTAAGTAGATCAGGCTTTAGCCTGTACGCGTACACAAGCTTTAGCTGGTAAAATCCGATTGTAGCAATACAATCGGATTTTGTTATTTAACGACAGTTTGTAAAAAAATTACTACAATTCAAAATATCGGCTTACTTTTGCCGCGTAGCTCCTATCTGAAACACACCTTTTTTTGATTCAACTATCTATTTTATTCTAAAGACTTTAGATACCAGATGCCAGACTGCATTGGAGGATAAAGAATTATATAAATCAATGTACGTCTTTACTTACCGGAAGTCGTATTATACCTTATATGATACACTCCATAAGTCATCTACTATTCACTATCTGGCATCTATTTATCTGACATCTCCTAAAAGGCTTTTTTGTTGAATCACATAAAATTCTTTTTTGTATGAAAATCGTTACCAACCGTTTACAAATCGGTCTCCTCGTGGCGTGCCTTTGCCTCGTCGGAATGAATGCCTGGGGTCAGTCTTTTTCAAAAGCGCAAGTGTATAAAATGACCCAAATGGCGTTTAAAAACAAGCTGCGCAGAAATGTAGAATTGAACGCTCCCGAACGCCGTCCCGACTCAGACGTGGTCACTTTCCGCGACCAAGATGGCGGCATCAGTGAGACCACAGAGGCAGAATCAGAAGTACATGCGGCCGTGAATCCCAAAGACACCGGAAATATCATTGTAGCTGCTATGAAATTCGACCCAAGTAATATCTTGGGCAGCCTTACTTTTCCGGTTTATTACACCAAAGATTTTGGTAGAACGTGGCAATTGAGCCAATTTAATGGTGTAAATGACTTGACCGGATTTAGTCTTATAGCTGGTGGCGGCGACCCGATTGTGGTTTTTGATGACAAAGGCGTTGCGTATTTGAGTTGGCTTACTTTGGCTATCGGCTTAGATTTTAAAATCAAAGCGGCCTTGCATTGGGCGATTTCCAGCGACGGTGGCGCAACTTGGAAACGACAGAATTCCTACATTGACGAAGGCGAATTGGCGGATATCACGGCTTCGCAAGGTCGCCTGCCAGACAAAGAATGGCTGTCATCGGATTTGTCTAATTCGGCTCATCGCGGCAATGTGTACATCGCGTATGCGTACATCAACTCGCTTGATACGACTTATAATATTTTTGTAAAAACGAAAAAAGCGAACGGTACGACTTTTGGCGCAGCGATAGACCTTACCCCTGCAGACATCACGTTTGCACAATTTTCCAGCATAGATGTGGATGCCAATGGCGTGGTACACGTGCTCTTTGCGGGTGCGCGCACGGAGGACGAAGTTGCCAGTTTGTATCACTGCAAATCCACAGACGGCGGCGCGAGTTTTAGCGCTCCGGTGAAAATTTCGCCGTTTTTCTTGTCGTGTTTTCCGCCGGGAATTGATTCTACTTGTAATCTGACGGGCGTAGACCCCAACCGTGTGTACCCGTGTCCGCACTTGCGCGTGGACAAGTCTGGCGCGGATTCCAAAGGAAATTTATACGCGGTTTGGACGGCAAATGGTATTAATGAATTGAAAACAGTTGGTACAGATATTTATTTTTCTAAATCGAAAGACGGCGGTGCAACGTGGTCCCCAGCGCGTATTTTGAACAATGACCAACAAGCAGAATTAGATCAATTTTTTCCAAGTATGGCAGTCAATTCAAAAGGAATCCTCGTCATCACTTGGTACGACCGCCGCGAGGACACTGGTAATGCGATGACCAAATATTACATGACGACTTCCAAAGATGGCGGCGATAAATTTGAGGATGATTTTGCAGTCTCCACCGATGCAAGTGATTTTTCGGTTATCGGACAATCGAATGGCAATTTTGGTGTGGGCGAATACACGCAAGTGGTCACAACGGACGGTTATGCAATCCCTTTCTGGGCGGACGGACGCAGCAATGACGGCAATATTGAAATTTTCACCTCGCTAATTCCAATCGGAGTTGACCAAACGACGAATGTGAAAGAAGTGGGTACGTTATCCGAAGTTTTCAGTGTCGTCAATCTATATCCGAATCCTGCCAAAAACATCGCAACACTTGATATTCATTTAGAAAAAGCGTCCAAATTGGATATACAGTTATTTAGTTTGGATGGAAAATTGCAAAGAAGCTTCGCCAGCCGCGATATGCCGACGGGTACTTTTAAAATCAATGTTGACGTGAAAAATTTATCGAACGGACCATACTGGTGCGTAGTAAGAACGGATTTTGGATTCAAAGCCAAATCCTTGATAGTCAAGAATTAATCTGGAATTTAGCACACCCTTACAGCCTGCGGGGAAACTCGTGGGCTGTTTTTTTACCCGTCAAAGTGGGAGACTAAAAAGAACTGTGCTATATAAAAAAACACCATATAATAATGGCAACCATTAAATTT
>CAZJXN010000196.1:0-8338 GCA_964549655.1 uncultured Saprospiraceae bacterium | reverse complement strand
ATTAAATGATTTTCTTGACTCCCTCGTTTTATCAAGCTAATCCAAAAATCATATAAATCATGGTTCAGACGGAAATGCTGTGAGGGCTGCAACAAGTGAGCAAGAGAAAAAGAGACCAAGCGAAAAAATATCCCAATATCCCAATATCATTCTAAAAAATTACCCTTCAAATGCTACTCGATACCACGCTACGCTACGACACGTCCCTCGCCTTCGCCCAAGCAATGGACGTACAAGACCCGCTCCAACACTTCCGCAACCAATTTTACATTCCACAGCACAATGGCAAAGACGCGCTCTATTTCTGCGGTAATTCCTTAGGATTACAATCAAAAAATGTAGAAAATTATATCGCCAGAGAGTTAGAACAGTGGCGCACATTTGGTGTAGAAGGGCACTTTCGAGGCGAAAATCCTTGGCTATCGTATCACAAATATCTGCAGCCGCAAACTGCACACGTCGTTGGTGCCAAAGAAGAAGAGGTTATCGTGATGAACACGTTGACCGTGAATTTACATTTATTAATGGTCAGTTTTTATCGCCCAACAAAAGAACGATTTAAAATTATCATGGAAGCAGGTGCTTTCCCATCTGACCAATATGCGGTGGAAAGTCAGGTGAAATTTCATGGGTTAAATCCTGAAGAAGCTATTATAGAAGTAGCTCCACGGGCAGGCGAAGAGACCTTGCGAACAGAAGATATTTTAGCGGTTATTGAAGAGCATGGACAAGAAACAGCACTCATTTTATTCGGTGGTGTGAATTATTATACGGGGCAATTCTTTGACTTACAAGCTATTGCAGAAGCTGGGCATCTCGTAGGTGCTTACGTAGGTTTCGACCTTGCGCACGCGGCGGGCAATGTGGAATTGCAATTACATGATTGGAACGTAGATTTTGCAACGTGGTGCAGTTATAAATATTTGAACGCGGGTCCGGGCGGTCCGAGTGGCGTTTTCATTCATGAAAAACATGGAAAAAATACAGATTTGCCTCGTTTCGCCGGCTGGTGGGGGCATGATGAAAAAAGTCGCTTTCAGATGCCGAAAGAATTCGTACCCATGCAAGGTGCCGCAGGTTGGCAATTAAGTAATGCGTTCGTTTTGAGTTTTGCGGCACACCGAGCAAGTCTTGATTTATTTGTAGAAGCGACGATGCCTGCTTTACGCGCCAAAAGTGAAAAATTGACTGCTTATTTGGAATTTTTATTACAAACATTCCACCAAAAGGGACTCTTTTTAAAGATTATTACACCCAAAAATCCAGCGGCGCGTGGCTGTCAACTTTCTATTCTAACAAATAAGAATGGGCGACAAATTTTTGATTATCTTGCTGAAAATGGAATCATCTGCGACTGGCGCGAACCCAATGTCATCCGACTGGCACCAACGCCGATGTACAATCGTTTTGAAGATGTTTGGCAAGTGAGCGAATTATTACGACTTTATGCTTCGTAAGTTATATTATTCTGAACAACCCGATAGAAAAATGCTTTATAAATGAATGACACACCTTACCCATAAATAACTTTACTCTTCAAATTCAAAACTTTACATTATGAGCAGAAGTATACAATTTCTATTGAGCCTGGTGTTGCTGATTGGCATTTGTATGTCCTGTGAAGACCGCACGATAACGCGTCCTGATTTTCTTGAACCCGAAGACAATACAATACTACTTGATTTTACCTATCGCACCAGCAATAATTATTATGGATTTGCCAAATTCCAAATGCTTTCTAATAATATTATTCATCATGATTGGAGTTTCGGTTTTTTAGATAAAGAAGGTAAATTAGTCACCTCTAATTCGTCCAGCCCGGGCATTTTTTTTCCCGCCAATGGCTCTTATGAAATCACTTTGAAAGGAACTGGTATTGATGATAATGAAATAGTGGTTACAAAATTGATTACCATTACTAATTTTCCTTAATTTTGAATGATTATAACTTTCCATATTGCTTATTTCACATATTTAATCTATATTTAGGAAGAAAAAGGCTACTGTATGGAAAAAATATACATTATAGTTGTAATCCTGTTGGTATGGGGTTGCGAAAAGACGGCTGTTGACCGTCCTGAACCATTTGCCAAACCGGAAAAAGTAGAGATCCTATTGGATTTTACCTATCGGGAGAGCACGACTGTCTCTGGTTATGTGGCTTTCGCCAATTTATCAAGAGGCTTTCAATCTTACAAATGGGATTTTGGCTACACAGATGCAAATGGACAAGCTGCTATCTCTACCGATGCTACACCTTACACTTTTTTTCCAGCTAATGGAGAGTATTTAGTGATTTTGACAGGCACGGATGTGACGGGTAAAGAACAATTAGTGCGGCAGTACGTGGTGGTCAAAAACAAAGTTGGCTAATACCTATAACTATTAACCTGCCATTCTGTAGTTTGGGAGTAAATAGAGAATTTTGAATATGATGTACAAGAAGGCTTTTTTATGACTACATTACAAAAAATTAGCAATAACATTAAAGAGTAAGGTAGAATTTTAAATAATTCTTCTTTTTCTTCTTTTTAAAACTGGATTTGGCAACGCTGTTGTAAAAGTGTCCCAACCCATTAAATCGAATCAAAAAAAACTCAATAAAACATTTCTTACCATTTGGTAATTTTGGCTGCCTAATTATCTGAAAAAAGCAGGAAATTTAAATCTTGATGCGCTGTCTAATCAGCAAATTAAGATAGTATGATACACCTAAAACTCTTTTTTTCGTACACCCATTTTACATTAGTACTGATTCTATCGCTGCTGGTCGCTTGTACCGATACCAATAGCGACGAAACCCGTTCATCCACGGCTGCCTTTTCCATCACCTTTCCAAAAGAAAAAGGCGAACAATTCGACGGACGCTTGATGCTAATGCTTTCTGACAATGACAAAGCCGAGCCGCGCAACCAAATCAGTGACGGACCAGAAACGCAACAGGCATTTGGAATAGACGTGGAAAATTGGAAAACTGGAACTTCACAAACGTTCCATTCTGAAATGTTCGGTTATCCAATTCAAAGTCTGGCAAACGTCCCCGCTGGTGACTATTACGTACAAGCACTTTTGCATAAGTATGAGACATTCAAACGCTCGGATGGAAAGACCGTAAAACTGCCGATGGACCGAGGCGAAGGGCAGCAGTGGAACCAAGCACCGGGTAATTTATACAGCAAACCAGTAAAAATTTCCTTCGACCCGAAAAAAAATAATAAAATTGAAATTTTACTGGATCAGGAAATTGATACCATTCCTACGCCAAAGGATACAAAATACATCAAACACATTAAAATTAAAAGCGAACGGCTCTCCAAATTTTGGGGACGTGATTTTTACCTCGGCGCACACGTGCTGCTTCCAGAAGGTTGGGATTCGCATCCAAATGTGAAATATCCACTCGCCATTTTTCATGGGCATTTTCCGGATAACTTTGGTGGTTTTAGCGAAACGCCACCGGATACGTCCAAGCCTTGCGTGGATAGTAAGCGTTTTAATTTAAAATGTTATAACCGCATCGAAGCGCAAGAAGCCTACGATTTTTATAAAATGTGGACGGGTCCAAATTTTCCGCGCGTGCTTGCCATCGAAATTCAACACGCCAATCCATACTACGATGATTCCTACGCCGTCAATTCTGAAAACCTCGGTCCGTATGGCGATGCTATCACTTATGAATTAATTCCATATATCGAACAGCAGTTTCGCGGCATTGGTGAGGGCTGGGCGCGGTTTATGTATGGTGGCTCCACGGGCGGTTGGGAAGTGTTGGCAGCGCAAACTTTTTATCCAGATGAATACAATGGCTGCTACTGCGCTTGTCCTGACCCGATTGATTTTCGGGCGTACACGACCGTGAATTTGTACGACGACAAAAATGCGTATTACCAAGAAGGTCCGTTTCGGAAAACGCTTCGTCCCGGTCAACGAAATTATCTCGGTCACGTCTCGGCGATGGTGCAAGATATTAATCATCGGGAATTGGTGTTGGGTACAAAAAGTCGCTCTGGGCAACAGTTTGATATTTGGGAAGCCGTGTACTCGCCCGTTGGGGAGGATGGTTATCCGAAACCCATTTTTGATAAAAAAACCGGTGAAATTGATAAAGAAGTGGCGAATTATTGGAAAGAAAATTATGACCTCGCCTATATTTTAAAACGCGATTGGGCGAAACTCGGTCCGAAATTGCAAGGCAAAATCCACATCTACTGCGGCGACATGGACAACTATTATTTGAATAACGCCGTTTATTTAACAGAAGATTTTCTAAAATCCACGACCAGTCCGCACTACGATGGCGAGGTGGACTATGGCGACCGTGCCGAGCACTGCTGGAACGGCGACCATACGCAACCCAACGCTATCTCGCGCTTGCGCTACCACCGAATGTTCATTCCAAGATGGACCGCCGAAGTGCAAAAGCGAGCGCCGAAAGGAGCGGATTTGAAAACGTGGCGGTACTAATGAGGATAGGAAGATGGGAGCATGGGAGGATAGAACTCAAGCATCCTCCAATCTTCCCATCCTCCCATCCTCCTTATTATGAAGCTTTTTGACAATCATGGCAGACTCGTCAACTACGTTCGGCTGGCTGTGACCGACCGCTGCAACCTGCGTTGTTTCTACTGTATGCCCGAAAATGGGATTAAATACCTTCCAAAAAATGACTTGTTGACTTATGAGGAAATGCTTCGCCTGATGCAAATTTTAGCGGATTTAGGTATCGAAAAAGTGCGCATTACTGGCGGCGAACCCTTTGTACGACGCGATATGATGGATTTCTTAGGGGCTTTGCGCCAAATAAAAGGCATTCAAAAAATAAATATTACGACGAATGGTACGCTCACGGCGCCACTTATTCCCGAATTAAAAAAGTTAAATATTGATTCCATCAATTTAAGTTTAGATACGCTTGACCGCAATCGCTTCTACGAAATCACGCGCCGCGATGAATTTGAAACCGTGATGGAAACCTTTCATTTGTTGGTAAAACATGGAATTTCTACTAAAATAAACGCGGTCGTCATGGACGATAAAAATATCGAAGACCTCATCCCGATGGTAGAATTGACCAAAAATTATCCCGTCAGTGTCCGCTTTATCGAAGAAATGCCGTTTAACGGCGAAGGCGCTCATTACACGACTTTAAAATGGCATCATCACGCGATTCTCGACCATTTGAAAACTGCTTTTCCCGACATTTATAAAATTCCCGACCCACCCAATTCTACTGCTTATAATTATCAAATTCCCGGTCATCTCGGCACCGTTGGCATCATCGCAGCTTATACGCGCACGTTTTGCGGCACTTGCAATCGCTTGCGCATTACACCACAAGGCGGTTTGAAAACTTGTTTGTATGATGGTGGTGTTTTTAATTTGAGAGATTTAATTCGAGCTGGCGCAAGCGATAGCGAATTGACTATCAGTATTTTAGAAGCCGTTGGCAATCGCGCCAAAGACGGTTGGGAAGCCGAGCAGAGTCGGACGTTTGGATTGCCAGCGAGTGAATCCATGGCGACAATTGGGGGTTGAAAATCGTTTGGAAGTTTAAATACAGGTTCAAAGTTTTTCATTTGTTTTATATCAAAAAACGGTTTAATTTGTCAATTCAATAATGAAAATAAGCAGATGTTAACGAAAGAAGAAATATTACAATTTTTAGCAGAGCAGAAAGTAATGTTGAAACAAGAATTTCAAATTATTAAGTTGGGGTTATTTGGTTCTTATGCACGCAATGAGCAAACGGACAAAAGTGACATTGATTTAATGATAGAATTTGAACCCAACACGGCGGATTTGGCTGAAAAAAAAGCCAGAATTAAATTCATCGTGAAGTCCAAATTTCAAAAAAAAGTAGATATCTGTCGGGAAAAATATATCAAGCCTTACTACAAACAGCAAATTTTACAATCAACCATTTATGTCTGAAAAGGACCATTCTACTTTGCTCGTGTAAATAACGTAACTTATTAAACTGTTGCTCAAGCTATTTGGGATTTGATAAAATTATAACCGTGGAGCTTACGTTCATTACTATTTAAAAAATCATAATGAACCTGACTGAATTTTATACCAACCGAAAAACCCAATACGAAGCTGTCAATGACGAACTCAACACCCATATTTTTTGGCTGGGCTGGGCACGGTTGGCAATTTTTATAATATTGGCTACGTGTATTTATTTCTTTTTTAAAAGCGAATTTCAATACGGCTGGCTGGTGGCGGCAATCGGCTTGTTTGCAAGTTTTTTGTTTTTAGTGAAATATAATGAAAAACTACTCGACCGCCGCGAAGTGATGCGCCACTTGATTCGTATTAATGGAAATGAATTAACTATTTTAAAAAATGAACCTTCTTATCTAAATGACGGAAGTGTTTTTGAAAGTGACGAAAGTTATTTATTGGATTTGGATATTTTTGGACCGCGCTCCATGTTTCATTTGCTCAATCGAACGGCAACTAATTTGGGCGAAAGCCGATTGGCAAGCGTTTTGAAAAAGCCATTTAAGGATATTCAAACCATTGAAAATCAACAAATTACCATTCAAAAATTAGCTGCAAAAGTAGATTTTCGGCAAACGTTTCTCGCACAAGCGTTGCGTACGCGCAGCAATCCGCCTGACCATGCGCGCTTGTTGGCTTGGGCGGAAAGTGCTCCGGAATTTTATTATGCTACATACATTCGAGTGGTTCGGATTTTGATGCCTGCATTGGCTCTGGCTTCGTTGATTTATGGAATTGTTACATTCAATTTTACATTTTTTTCGTTTGTATTTATTTTGAATTTTTTTATCGCGGGTCGGTATGGCATGAAAATCACGAAGATTCATGCGGCGGTTTCTAAAAATGTAGAATCGCTGGGTGTTTTTGCGGAGTTATTTACATTGATAAATCAAGAAAACTTTAATACGAATATTTTACAGAAAATATATGACGAAACAATGGAAGCGCATCAGGAACTCAAGCGATTGGGGCGTATAGCGAATTTTTTTGACCAGCGTTTGAATATGATTATTTACACCCTGTTTACCGGCTTGTTTGTGTACGATTTGCAATGCGTTTTTTGGTTGGAACAGTGGAAAGTTGCGAATCGGGATAAGCTGCGCCGCTGGTTGCACGCTGTTGGAGAAATAGAATTGTTGAATTCGCTGGCGACTTTCCACTTTAATAATCCTGCTTTTATCTTTCCAAAACTCACAGAGGGCACGCCTTATATCGAAGCGACGGCGCTCGCACATCCGCTAATGCCTGCGCACCAGCGCGTGAGTAATGATTTTCAAATCGGAAAAAATAAAACATTATACCTGATTACCGGCTCTAATATGTCGGGCAAAAGCACGTTTTTGCGCACGGTCGGCATGAATGTGTTGCTCGCTCGTTGCGGTGCGCCCGTGTGTGCCACGCATTTTGAAGGTACAGCGATGGACATTTACAGTTCGCTGCGCCAGTCGGATTCGTTGCAAGATAATGTGTCGCTGTTTTTTGCAGAGTTGCGGAAATTGCAAACGATTTTACAACATTTATCAGAAAATTCAAATGCGTTAGTGCTTTTGGATGAGGTACTTAGAGGTACAAATTCGGATGATAAATTATATGGAAGTCAACAATTAGTGAAAAAATTACTTCATTTTAACAGCGTCAGTTTGCTCGCCACGCACGACATTGAATTGTCGAAAATGGAAACAGAATTTCCGGAACAGTTGGGCAATTTGTGTTTTGAAAGCATCATCGCCGGTGAGGAATTGATTTTTGATTATAAATTGAAAACCGGCACGGCGCAGAATCGCAATGCGACGTTTTTGATGCGGAAAATGGGGATAATAGGAGGATAGGAGGATGGGAAGATAGGAGGATAAAATTCTAAAAATATGGATATTCAAAAAGTAAATCTGACAGAAAAATTTGCGCTGATTGCTGATTATTGGAATCCGCGCGTTGCTGGGGAATTGAATGGGCAGCAGGTGAAATTGGTCAAATTCCAAGGTCCGTTTATGTGGCATCAACATGATGATGAAGACGAATTGTTTTTGGTGGTGGATGGAGAATTCACCATGGAATTTCGGGATAAAAATGTGCTGTTGAAAGCCGGAGAATTCCTGATTGTGCCGCGTGGCGTAGAACACAAACCTGTTGCGGAAAAGGAAGTGAGTGTCATTTTGTTTGAACCGGCAAGCAGGCTCAACACAGGAGAACAGCGCAATGAGCGGACGCGGGAGGTGTTGGAAAAAGTTTAAAGTTTGAAGTTGGCAATTGTGGTTATTGACTAAATTTGATGAAAATTTTTTCCAGCCGTACACTTTTAGTTAGGTGAAAATGACCTCCCAGTTCTTTGAAA
>CAZJXN010000195.1:0-8563 GCA_964549655.1 uncultured Saprospiraceae bacterium | reverse complement strand
TATGACGATACAAGAAGCACAAACGGCTGTTGATCAATGGATTACTACGATTGGCATTCGATATTATAATGAACTGACGAACACGGCGATTTTGATGGAAGAAGTAGGAGAAATGGCTCGGCTAATGGCACGATTGTATGGCGAACAATCCTTCAAACGCTCCGAAGATGCTGCCAATGCTAAGGAAAACCTTGCGGATGAAATAGCGGATGTGTTGTTTGTTTTAATCTGTCTGGCGAATCAAACCGGCGTGGATTTGACGGATGCTTTGGCAAAAAATTTGGAGAAAAAGACGATTCGGGATGCCGAGCGGCACAAGGGAAATGAGAAGTTGAAGTAGCTTTAAATTTCAAAAAGCTTTCTCATTTTGCTTTCTACTTCGGCATGATAAAATGTAGAAAGTACGCCTAACTCACGACGAATAAGAGTAGTAGGAATTGTTATTAAGCGATGTAATCGGATGGCAGAATTTATATTTAATCCAGTTTTATTAAAATCAGCATCTGTGTTTTTTATTATAATATCTGTTTGTTCTGTGGCGTTTTGGATTTGGCTAGTAATAAATGCAATTATAACATGATTATAAACGCTTATTTGATTAGTAAGGCAAACCGCTGGTCTTACTTTTGTAGCACTTAAATCATCAAAAGGAAAAGGCACTAAAATGATTTTATATTTCATTTGGCTGATAAGGCTTTCCGTTTTCTAAAGTGTAAATATTTTCTTCCTCTTCTTGTAAAAAATCAAAAACAGGATTATCCATGATGCCTTGCAGCCACAAATTATCATTTAAAATATCATCTTCTGGTATCAAAATAATAACTTTGACCTCCCGATTTCGGAATTCTAAAGGGTCTTCTAATTTTAAAAATCCATCATTACCGATTACACCTTTTACTTCTACCGCTCTCATAGTAATTATTTTTTAGTTGAATATAAAACAGAATTAATTGAAAATCAGTTTATTTGCTATACTTCATACTTAAAAAATAAGGCGCAATGCCGAGCGACATTAGAAAAGGGAAGTGGTGATGACAAATCTTATCGACTCAGCGTATATTTTATACCCACGTAAAACTTACATTTCACAGGAATGCCTTTTATATCTTGCTGGCTCAAAACCTCTTCGAGCTGTCGTCCGAATGGCATTTAAAAAATTCTCATCACAGCCATGACCAATTCCTTTCACAATTTTTGTCGCTTCTAATGCACCCAATTCATTTATAATCACTTCGGCGCTAACATTTCCCTCTATCCCATTTTCTCTTGCTTGTGCTGGATAATGGGAATTTAGTATCACTTCTTGATTATATTTTCCGGG
Source organism: uncultured Saprospiraceae bacterium (assembly GCA_964549655.1). GTDB lineage: Bacteria > Bacteroidota > Bacteroidia > Chitinophagales > Saprospiraceae > JADJNW01. The sequence continues at coordinate 7,242 of CAZJXN010000195.1, read as the reverse complement.
ATTCGGTTTATAAATTGCCATTTCCATGCTATCTTTGGAAAATTTTACCCAATTTCCTTCCCAAAATACGGAGGGATAATTATTTATTTCCTCTATCGGATTATTTCCTCCAGCATAATGATAGGTTTTTGAAGTACAATGAGCCAATAAAATGCCAAGTATTAAAAATAAGTAGACTGGAAAAATTTTCATTATTCTTACATTTTGTAAACAACGAGGCAAATATAACAGATATAACTTATTTTCAATATAAATTATCCCTTCCTTTCACACCACTCCAAAAACTGCACCACCGCCGCTTGCGTTTTTTTCTTGACTTCCAGCATGCCCATGTGTGCTACTTCTTCTAAAATGATAATCGAACTGGTATCCGGCAACGTGGTTTGGTTCATGCTGGCATCGGCGGGAATAGCTTGGTCCTCTTTTCCGATGATGAATAGGACGGGCTGCTGTATATTTTTTAAAACGTCGGATTGGTCGGGGCGGTCTATCATGGCTTGCAAAGCATTTATAATACCTTCACTCGGATACGCGGATGCCCGAAGTACTAATTTATCCACCAAAAAAGAATTGCTTTTGACAAACTTAGGCGTGAACAAACTAGGAATTAATTGCTTGACGAACAAGGCATTACCTTCTGTTTGAACCGTTTCGATACTGCGGCGGCGACCTTCTTTTTTCTCGTCTGAATCGGGGTATGGGTGCGAGTGAAATAAGCCAAGTCCGAGTAATTTATCCGCATATTTTTTTGCAAAAGCCAACCCTACGTAGCCGCCAAGCGAGTGACCGATATAGATTACTTTAGAAATATTTATTTGCGTAAGCACTTCATTTACAAGTTCTGCCATTATTTCTACGGAAGCATTTGGTACGACTTCGCTTTCGCCAAAGCCGGATAAATCAATGGTGAGGATGCTGTAGTTGTGCGCGATGATTTCGGGTGTAAAATCCTGCCAAATCGTGCTGTCTTCGCAGAAGCCGTGAATGAATAAGACGGGCGTGCCTTTGCCTTCGAGGTTGTAGGCAATTTTATGGTCGTTGTAGGTTATGAATTTCATATTTTTAAATGTTGGATTTTTAAACTTTTAGCCTAAAGGCTTTTTTACGTTTGATGCTTTCAGCCTGAAGGCTGGTTTACGAGTTCATCCTAAAGGATGGGGCACGATTTCACATAAAAGTAGAAAGCCAATCGGGTTTTTTATATCTTTACTTCAATAAGATTATATTTAGTGGAGGATTTTTAAAAATGGCTTCTAATTTTTCAGATATAAAGAGCAATATGTTGAAGCTGGAACGGCTGGAGCAGGAACTGAGCTTGAAACAACTCCAAATAAACCGCCTGCTGAACATCACCCAAGCCATTAACAATAATGTGCCAGCTAAAGAATTGTATCAAATGTACCAGTCTTTCTTGAGCTGGGAATTGAGTGTGAAAAAACTGGTGTTTTACGTGCGCGGTGAGAAAAATTGGACGTGCGAGGCGTGCATTGGGATTGAAGATAATTTGTTGCAGCACGATATTTCCGGTTATTTTGAAAAATATTCCTACTTAAAAAATATAGAAGACAATGACCATCCGCTTATCCGCGAGTTTGACGTGGTTATACCAGTGAAGCACAAAGAACATCCGATTGCATACGTTTTTATTGGCGGTTTTAGCGATGACGAGGATATGTACAGCAAGGTGCAATTCATTACAACTATTACTAATATTATTGCGGTTGCGATTGAGAATAAACGCTTGTTTAAGAGGCAGTTAGAACAAGAACGCCTTAAACGCGAGATGGAATTGGGCAGTGAAATTCAACAGCGGCTGATTCCCAAAGATTTACCAAGCACGAGTTTGTACGAATTGGCAAGCATTTATAAACCGATGCTGGGCGTGGGCGGTGATTATATTGATTTTATAGAATTTGATGACGGCAAATTCGTTTTTTGTGTCGGCGATATTTCTGGAAAAGGGGTGGCAGCAGCGTTGCTCATGGCTAATTTTCAAGCCAATTTTCATACGCTTATCAACAAACGCACGGCGTTGGATGAGTTTGTACGCGACTTGAATCGCTCGGTTAATCTCGTGACTTCCGGCGACTGGTTTATTACTTTTTTTATTGCCGAATATGATATTCATACCCGAAAACTTTGTTATATAAATGCTGGACATAATCCGCCGGTGGTAGCTACTGTGGATGAATTTTATTTTTTAGACCGAGGCTGTACGATGCTGGGTCCGTTTACCGAATTACCAGAGTTGGAAATAGGCGAACATTATATGGACGAAGCGGCAATGGTTTTTGCGTTTACAGATGGGTTGACCGACCTTCGCAACAAAACCGGTGATTTTTTGAGTGAAAAGATGCTCCACGATTTTGTAAAAAATAATTATGACTTGTCGGCTCACACCTTTAATAAGTTGCTGATGGATAAAATTGAAACTTTTAAAGGTGACCAGACGTACCCGGATGACTTTACAATTCTTACTTGTAAAATTTTTGCAAACTGATGAAGGGAAGGAGCGACTAAAAGAAAGAGAGACCTATAACAAGAGAAACTTTGCGTCTTTGCGCCTTTGCGTGAAAAAAATGACCAAGTGATGAGAGAAACAAAAGTATGCGCCATCTGCGAAATCTGCGGGAGATTGCAACAATTTTTGCGAAAATGCCTTTAATATTGTACATTGATCTTTAAATAGACGATAGACGATAGATTTCACTTGCTACCAAAACAACTCAATAGTGGAGAAGAAAGGGTCCACAAAACAAGCGTCTAAAATCTACGGTCTAAAGTCTAAAGTCTAATTTTCAAATATGAAGGATAAAAATGTAGCTGGTATATTGGCATTGTTTCTGGGAGGGTTCGGCGTACACCGTTTTTATTTAGGACAGGTTGGGCTGGGCTTTTTCTACCTTATTTTCTTTTGGTTTCCGCTGATGTGGATTATTTCGTTGATAGATGCCATCGTGTTTTTTTCAACTGATAAGGATAATTTTGATACCAAATATAATAAGAAATTTATAGAAGTAACGCGTCGGGCGCAACCTGATTTTGAACGCGAAAAACCGCACTACGACCGCAATATCCGCCGCAGTGACCGCCGCGAATATCGAGAAACGCGCCGACCGACAAACGCCCCGCCACGACAGGATAACACAGAACTCAAAAATAGCGGCATCCGAAAATTTAGAGATTACGACTATGACGGCGCGATTGAAGATTTTCAGAAGGCACTGGCAATGGATGCGCGAGATGTAGCCGTTCATTTTAATTTAGCTTGTGCTTACTCGCTCAATGAGCAGCCGGAGCAAGGCTTTTTTCACCTTGACCGAGCGGTAGAATTGGGTTTTAATGATTTTAAACGCATCAAAGAACACGATGCCTTGGCTTATTTGCGCATTCAACCGGAGTTTGAGGAATTCGAGAAAAATGGATTTCAATTGCAAACGCAACCCGAGAAAGTAGTCGCTACAACCACAGAAATAAAAGTAGCCTTACCAGAAGAAGCCGAAACAGTACTGGAATTGGGCGGCGGCGATTTATTAGAACAACTTAAACGGCTCGGTGACTACCGCGAAAAAGGCTTATTGACGGAAGAAGAATTTGCGGCGCAAAAAAAGAAATTGCTGGGTTAAATAAGTAGGCAGCTTAAAGTAGGCAGTTAGCAGTCCATTAGATGTTGACAACCAATAATTTGAGCTGAATTTATTAAAATTTAGATGTATTCAATTATTTAGAGAATATTTAACTTTTTTGACAAATTTTTGGTAGAAAAAATCCTTTTCTTGCTACGCTGATTTAGGTTTGGCACATTTTGAAAATGTGCCACACCTATTGCTTCTCTTTTTTTAACATATTGATAATCAACACATACAGGCAACTATTCGTTTACTGTAAAATGACGACCCGCAATGACCGCAGAACAATTAGTTTCCGATGAGATTATCCCCTTGCGCACCTCCGATACTGGCGAAGAAGCGTTGGAGATGATGAGTGAGTTTTATGTACGGCATCTACCGATTGTAAATAACCAACAGTTGTTGGGATTGATATCTGAAGATGATATTTTGAATTTTGATGCGACCGAGGCAGTCGGTTCTTATAGTTTGTCTTTGCACCATCCGTTTGTGCACGCGCGCGACCATATTTACGAAGTCATGCGGGTGCTTGCCGACTACCAACTCACGCTGGTAGCGGTCGTGGATGCTGACGATAATTATTGTGGCGTGGTGACGCAGGAAGACCTCTTGCGCTATTTTGCAAGTACGGCAGCTTTCGCTGAATCAGGAAGCATTATTGTATTAGAAACGCACAAACATGATTATTCCCTCGCCCAAATTGCTCGCATTGTAGAATCAGAAAATGCGGTCATTTTTAGTTCGTTCCTCTCTTCTACTCCTGATGACAATGAAATAAATGTAACCATTAAAGTAAATACCCAAAATATAGGCGCGATTCTCTCCTCGTTTGCTCGCTTCAATTATACGGTAAAAGCTTCTTTCAATGAGGCAGAATATTTGGATACCTTGAAAGAGCGTTACGATTCGCTGGTTTCCTATTTGAATGTGTAAACTGGATACTGGTTGCTGGTTCTCGCCATCTAAGTTTTGTATTCAAAACGAAACCAACCGCCCCTTTTTTTCGTAAACGCTGAAGGAATGCTACAAAATGTCGTACTCCATCCTTTTGATTTTCAAGAAAAGTGGTACATTCGGATTTATATTTAGAAAGAAATGCGGATAATTGGTTTGTTTATATTGGTATTAGCAAAATTTTATGTCGTTGCACAAAATTTTGTACATATTGACTTGATCACGATTGAAGGAAATCAGCGTACGAAGGAAGCAATCATTCTTCGGGAATTGCAGTTCAAGCAGGGCGATAGCCTTGACATCAACTCATTACCCACCGTGCTGAAAGAGAGCGAGCAGATGGTGATGAACACCAGTATGTTCAATAAAGCCACGATTCAAACGACAGCACCTGATACCTTTTCCCCCAACCATCTTACTGTAAAAATTAAGGTAGAAGAAACGTGGTACATCTATCCGGTTCCATATTTTGAGCTGGCAGACCGCAATTTTAATGTTTGGTGGGTCGAGCAAAATCGCTCCTTGCAACGGGTCAATTTTGGAAGTGACTTTACACATTTGAATATCTCAGGTCGTGCTGACCGACTTAAAATAGGCGCTAAATATGGCTACACGCACAGTTATTCATTCGGTTATTCCTTGCCTTACATCAATAAAAAGCAAACGATTGGACTGTCAGCAGATGTCTCTTTTGCGCGTAACCGAGAAGTCAATTATGCGACCGAGGGTAATAAGCAGTTGTTTTTTAAAGATGATAATCAATTTTTATACACCCGATTTCGAGCCGAAACGGCGCTGACGTATCGTCCGGGTCTGCGTACGTTTCACCGCGTCTTTTTAAGTTATCATCACAATACGATTTCCGATTCTATTGCTACTGTCTTAAATCCACATTTTTTCCAACAAGGAGAAAGTTTGCAGCGCTACCTTTCGTTAGCTTATCAGTTTACGTTCGATAGTCGCGACGTGCGTCCCTACCCGATGGCGGGCAATTACATCTCTGTCCGGCTGGAGCGCGATGGTTTGGGCTTGTCGGATGACCGCAATTCATTGATCTTATCTGCTTATTTTGACAAATATTACACCCTTAGCCCTCGCTTTAGTGTCGCATTTAAAACTGGTGGAAAAGCCTCGCTCGTGCGCTGTCAGCAGCCTTATAATGACAATCGGGCACTCGGCTTCGGCAAAAATTCTCTGCATGGTTACGATTATTACGTCATAGATGGGATGGATATGGGCTTTTTCAAAACCAATGTCCGCTTTAAGTTGCTGGAAAAAGGCATTAATTTTGGAAAAATGATGCCCGTGAAACAATTTCGCTCCATGCCAGTGAAAGTCTTTCTGGGTGTGAATAACGATATGGGTTTTGTACACGAACCCTACTCAGAATATAATAATCCATTCGTCAATCGGCTACTTTGGGGCGGCGGTGTTGGTTTGGATTTCGTATTTTTCTATGATAAAGTGCTGCAATTGGAATACAGTTTTAACCATCTACTGGAAAAAGGGTTATTTTTACATTTGAACCTGAATATTTAAGGAAGTTTGAAAAGTTAGAAAATGGGAATAATGGAATGAAAAATAAATTGTAATTGGAAGATATAATTTTTAACTTCGGGATTCAAGTTGTAAAATAGCAGTACACATCTCAATTAATTCAACTCAAAAATTCCAATCTTCCAACAAAACAGTATGCAAGTCATCGTTTACAGCCGAGAATTTAAAGAAACCGACCTTCCTCATATTCAAAATCTTTTTGACACCCTCCACTTAGAAGGCATAAACGCTTACGTCTATGCCCCGTATTTAGATGATTTAAAAGGTAAAATCCAGTTCAAACGCGATGTTGGCACTTTTGAAAGTTACTTGGATTTTGCGGTGAAAAAATTTGATTTTGTAATCACGCTCGGCGGCGACGGCACGATTTTATCCGCTTTATTGCACATTCGGGACAGCGGCGTACCTATTTTGGGTATCAATCTCGGACGATTGGGTTTTCTGGCGAGTATTGAAAAAAAGCGAATTCCAGAAGCCATCAGTTTGGTAAAACGAGGAATGTATCAAATTGACGAGCGTGGCTTGTTATATTTAGAATCGAATTTGCCCATCTTCGGCGACACGCGCTTTGCGCTCAATGATTGTACTTTTCTGAAGCGCGACACCTCTTCCATGATTACGATTCACACTTATATCAATGGCGCATATCTCAATTCCTACTGGGCAGATGGCTTGATTGTAGCTACACCGACAGGTTCTACTGGCTATTCCTTGAGTTGCGGCGGTCCTATCATTTTTCCTAATGCAGATAATTTTGTGATTACGCCTGTTGCGCCGCACAATTTAAGCGTACGTCCAGTGGTCATTTCCGATGATTCTATTATTTCGTTTGAAATAGAAGGACGCGCCGAAAATTTTCTGTGTACGCTGGATTCGCGTTTTGAAGTAGTGACAGCCGCGCATCAACTCGCCGTGCGCAAAAATGAGTTTAAGGTACGATTAGTACAATTGCAAGAAGTGAGTTTCTTGCGCACCATCCGCGAAAAACTTGTTTGGGGTGCGGATGCTCGAAATCATTATTAAAGGTGAAAAGTGATTGGTGAGACGTTTCACCAATCACTATTCCCGTTTCACCAATCACTATTCCCATTTCACCAATCAC
>CAZJXN010000194.1:0-8565 GCA_964549655.1 uncultured Saprospiraceae bacterium | reverse complement strand
TAATTCCATTCATTTGAAGGGGTTTTTGACCATTTTTAACCCGATATTCGCATAACTAATTCAGGTAGGTGGTAAGTTAATTTTGTTTTCTGAGAGGAGACAGGAGGTAGAAATCCGCGCTTATAGCTTTGGAAAGCACATTCTGCTTTGTCTTGTCAAAAGAGGTTCGCTATATCAGCTAATTGTTGTAGTTGAACTCCCGCCATACGTAGATTTATTCTGCCGCCTTGGCTGCTACTGCTACTAAAAGTGCTTCGAAAGGCCTCAATGGAGTGCCATAGCAGGGTGCGCTCGCAGGCAGAAGCAAGTACGTATGTTCCCATCGTATGGTCCAATCGAACGCCTTCTGCCGTAATCATGGCAAACCCAGCTAAAGGTAGTCGCCCAATATGCTGTAATATTAAATTTTTCGATATCTATTGATTCTAATGAGACTGTATCTGGCGATAAATTTTTGATAATCAGATTTTTACGAATAACGGGTAAGTTGGGATAGAGCAGATAATGGAGCGTAATTTCTACTTGTTTGTCTTGACTTAAAAGCGTCACGGCTGCCCCTTGTCCTGCTTTTGAATCAACTATTTTTTGAATATTTACAAAGCTCCAATTATCTGTACCGGAATACGTTTTATTATTTATATCAAATTGAAATTCAGGATTATTTTTTTCAAAATATTTAAAATCCCCGCTGACTGGCTTGTAAGAAATTGTACTAAAATTGCCGGTGGGGGAGGGCAATTGAAGGATTCGCTGGACGATTCCGTTGTTAAGCGTTAGCTCTGTCGTTGTCCATTTCGCAAAAGGTTCTTGTGCTACTATCAAACTTATCGGAAGTAGATTTAGCCACAAAAAACTCCATCCTTTTACTGTCCAAATATGGCTCTTTTTTATAATCATATTTTCAAAATCTTGTGATTTGAATCTGTTCGTCAACAGTACAAAATTCGGCTATTTTAAGAAAATACAAATGAACAATTTTATTTTAAACATGGATTATTTTACCTTTGCTGTATTGATAAAACCTATAAAGTTTCGCAAACTTTATAGGTTTTAAAATCTATTATCATGCAAAAAAGTAGAGGATTTGAGGGCGAATTGATTATTGAAATTCCGCAAGTAGCCATCGCCAAATGTGAAGAATTACCTTTGATTCACAGCCTTTTTATCGGTCGGATGGGTTTTTATCCGAAGGCATTGCACCATTATTACCAACGCCCAACGGGTATTTCGCAGGTGATTTTGATTTATTGCGCCGATGGAAAAGGCTGGGTGCAATTACAAAAAGAAAGGATAAGCGTTCAGGCAGGAGAAATTTTTGTCATTCCTACGGGAACTCCGCATTCCTATGGGGCAGATATGGAAAATCCGTGGACGATTTATTGGTTCCATCTCCTTGGAAATCAATGTAATGAGGCTGCCCAAGCTATTATGAACAGTAATAAAGTCATACCAGTAGGATTTTCGGAGGAGCGAAATACATTATTTAAACAAATGGCTACTACTTTTTTAAAAGGATACAGTGCTTCCAATCTTTTATTTGCAAACCTTACCTTGCCTTATTACTTATCCACGTTTAGTACGCCCGAACATTTTCAAAAAAATAGCACCTTTCCTCTTCAAGTGAGTGCCACAGACCGCGCCATCCAATTCATGCAGCAAAATCTCTCTCGTGCGGTCACACTGGACAATATTGCTCAATCCGCACATCTTTCCGTTTCTTTCTTTTCAAGAAAATTTAAACAAGACACTGGTTATGCACCCATTGCCTATTTCAATTACCTCCGCATTCAAAAAGCGTGTCAGTTACTGCATTTCAGTACATTGCGTATCAACGAAGTCGCTTGTCAAATCGGTATTGACGACTCGTTTTATTTTTCAAGGTTATTCAAACAACAAATGGGCGTTTCTCCCGCACAATATCGAAAAAATGAAGGGGTGGATGCGAATCAAGAAATACCCGGAAAGACATTATAAGTGTATATTATTAATAATCAATTGAATAATGAATTTCAAAGTCCGGTACAAATACCTAATGTAATTAATTACTACATGGATAGCCAAAAATGGAATCAAGTTAAATAACAATTGAAAGGGTTGTTCACCGCGCCTATGTATTATTTTCCAAATGTATTTTAAAGATGGCTCCATTACGATTCCAAGTTGCTGCTTTAATATTGGGCTAAAGCCGAAAATATTATATAATTTAATCCCACGCTTTTTTTGGTTTATCCCGATAAGCGCGAAGCAATTGATAATCAACACTTTAATAGTTGCCCCGTCCCTCGGTATGACGGGACGGGGATCAAAGTAAGGTATGAGTAGACTTTAGTCAAAATTTACCATAGCAACTTGAAATCATAATTGAGCCTTAAAGATCATCTAAATTTAGAAAAAGAAAGACACCGTTCCTCTAAAAAAGAAAGGAATGCCCGGCGTGTAATGCAATTCTGAAACGGATTCCTTTTCATTGAATAAACGGCTTTCCGTATCAAATTGTGCTTCATTCCATTCTACATTGCCGATATTCTCCAACGATAAGCCCAACTCAAATCGGTTTCCAGTATAAGTTGCCCCGCCATCCAACACAAAATATCCCTGCGCCGTTACGGAATCATCTTCGTTCGCTGGGCGGTCGCCCACGTAGCGATAACGGAGGCTGGCGTTGAAGCCTTTGCCAAACTTGGTCGTCAAGCCGCCAATGCTAGTGAAGGTCGGTGCTAACGGAATATAATCTTCCCCTTCGGGATTGTCTTTACTACGCGGAACGGTGAAGTTTAAATCCGTGTCCAAGAAAAGCCAATTTGCTAATTGATAACGCGCCGAAAAGTCCAATCCGTAGCGACGGGTTTTGCCCGATGGCTCTACGACGGCTTCGTCTCCTACATAAACAAATTCTTGGTCTAAATCCAAAAACCACGCGGCTATATTCAAAAACAAACTTGGAATGGGTTTGATAAATGCGCCCAAGTCCGCACCATACGCGCGCGGCAATGCGCCTTCGCCTTTGGCAGGCACGACAACGCGGGTGTCGTTGGAATGAAAACCGGTGCCAGTTTTCAAATAAATTTGTACTGACTGACTGGCATTGTAATAAAAATTCAACTTTGGACTGACGATACCGGCATATTCTACTTGGTTGGTGTAGTTGCTGTCCAATTGATTGACGTAACCGAAACTAAATTGGTCGAAACGCAAACCAGCATTCACCGTAAATTTATCGGATACGCGGAGTACTTCGTCCACATAAAGTGCGGCGTTCGCTTGATTGATGTCCCCCAGTGCGGCGTAACTTATCAGTGTATTGCGACGGCGGGTACGAGCGAGTTCCGTACCTTTGGTTTTGTCATAGCGCACATTCAAACCTACTTCGCTCCGCAACGGCAGACTGCCCAAATTGCTTGCTTTCGTGTAAGAAAGATTGTAACCATAAATATCGCGGTTTTCCGATTGGCGGATTTCATCACCATTAACCGGGTCATTCAGAAAGAAAGTAAAATTGGAATAGAGTCGAAATTGATTTTTTACATAATAGAATTGATTCTTTAAAATACCGCCATTATCAAAGGATTGGACAAGTTTAATGTTGGCGTTGCTACGGCTAGTGTTGCCGCCTTCATTGGGGTCAATCGCACCAAATCGGTTTATAATGCCACTTCGCACGGCACGTTCTGGTATCTGCCCGGAGGCTTCCCAGCGGCTGGTAAACGTAGAAAGTGAAATGGTCAACATTTTGTCATCGCCAATCAAACCATTATATTTGCCGAAAAGATTGATACGATTAAAATTTTGTGGCGATTCAAAAGGTCCATTTGTAAAAAGCAATTCAGAAGCAAAGTAAGCATTCGACCCATTGGCGGCTTTGTTATTCAATAAATCAATCATGCCCAAAGCACGATACGTATCATAGCGACCCGCTTCTAATTTGATTAAACTTCGGTCCAGTGCATTTTTTGTATTGAAATCCGCGTAGCCAGCCGTGGTAAAATCGCCTTGTTGAGTGTAATACGGACCTTTGTTAAAATCCACATTATCAATCGTTTCTGGAATCAGGAAATGCAAATCGGCGTAACCTTGACCGTGCGCGTGGCTCACCATATTGACGGGCATTCCATCCACCGAAACTTTAATATCCGTGCCGTGGTCAATATCAAAACCGCGCAGATAAATTTGTTCGGCTTTGCCACCTCCGGCGTGTTGTGCCGTAAAAAGCCCCGGAATTATTCTTAAAATATCTTGGGAAGAACGAATGGGTCGCAATTCAAAGTCAATTTTGTTGATGACATTAATAGTTTTGCTAATGTCTCGTTGAGAATTTACGACAATCTCCGAGAGCTTGAGTGCAGTCGGTTCGAGCCGCACATTCAATGGCGTACCAGTTTGTCCAGTCGCATTTTGGGTAGAATAACCGACGAAGGAAATGGTCAAATCATACGACTCGTCAGGGAGATTATTCAACTTAAACGCTCCAAGTTCATCGGAAGACGTGCCTAAGTTGAGCATAGGAACGAATACGGTTGCACCCGTCACCACTTCGCCTGTAGTCGCGTCTGTAATTCGTCCAGAGATGCTATTTTGCGCAGTCAGCACAATAGTTTGCAAGATTAAAACACTGGTTAATAGTGTTTTAAAAATATAAATATTTTTCATTTTTATATAGATTGAAATAGCATAATCATCCTAAGCACCTGTGGAGGTGTAAGGCGTATGCCCTTAAAAATGTGCTTCTGGTGAGAAGCGTTGCCATGAAAAGGAAGGAATGAGGTTTGTTCTGGTGGTTGTTTTAGGTCGCAGCGATAGCCGGTCAGCAGTTGCGAGATGAAAAGAGAAAAAATAGCGGTCCCCAAGCCATTCTTTTTAAGTATGGAAAAATCAGGAAGTAAATGGAAATGTTCAGAGATGGCGGGCTTGGGAATTACTGCTGGATGCGCAGGTACTTGGTCATTTTGCGTATCGTCTGAGAGTAAATGGGCAATTTCTTCGCCAACGTGGTCGTGGTTTTCGTGTCCGTGGTGAACGTGTTCCATGTGTTCTTGCCAAAATAAAATATGTGCGATGCAGTCAACAAGGAATGGCAGCAGCGTCTGCGCAGAGGCATTCAGGTAAAAAAGGAGTAGGGTAAAGGTGGCAATTTTTTTCACATGGACTGTGTGCGATTCTCCCCAATATACGCTCAAACCAGCCGATTTGGTTTATTAATAGGATTCTAATAACATAGTTCCTACCATCTGATTGCGTATTCTGTGCTTTTAACAGGCTTTTTGTCGGCAATCGTATCCAGATTAGTTGCGCCATAAAGTTGTCTTGCCACATAAAGTTTTTCATCGCATTAACTAATTGGTTTACAAAAGAATAGGACTTCGCTTTACACGAAGTCCTAAATTCTTACAATTAAAGCTTACCGCTCTTCGTGGCTGTTTGCGCAAGTTTTACATCCGCCGTTTTTACGGATTTTGTAGCTGCTTTTGCACTGGCACAGCAACCCAGCGGGCGTACGCTAGCGCAAGCTTTTTTCTCCTCTTCCGTGCATTTTTCCGGTGGGCAAGAAGGGGTACAAGCTGGCTTTGTAGCAGTGATGTCCGCAACAATCGTAGCTACAAAATTGGTGCTTACCTCGGCAGTGTTGGTCGTCGTTGCCTTGGCACAGGCACTCTTGTCAGCAACTTTAGCGCAAGCCGAAGGCTGGCAAGATTGGGCAGTAGCCAAATTTGCCGTCAACATAAACGCCAGCAGCATTCCAAAAAATAACATTCCTGATTTCATAACTTGTTAATTGTTTAAAAATCCACTCGGAATCGCCGAGCTACCGAATTATATCGCTGCAAAGATGGGGCTAATCATTTGTTAAAGCTGTGAAACGCCTGTTATTCACTTGTTAGCTACTTGTTAAAGCATTGGCATAAAAGCTAATTTTTTACGTCTTTTGTGGAAATAAGTGATTGACCATTTATAATTAACCATTGACCACCGCATAATAAAGGGAGAATCAGATATAATTGCAAGTTGCTGTTGGGCTAAAGCCCGAAAATAATCATCATTTCAACCCCGAGGCAATTGACTATCAATGGTTTATGATTTTGAATTAGCAAGTTGCAATCATAATAGAGCCAAAATTTAAATACGAATGATTTCCAACAAAACTGCTTGGCTGATTGGTGCTTTCTGCTTGGCATTGATTTTACTGATTTTATTTCAGGTCAACTGGCTACGGCATTCGCGCCGATTGCTGGAAGAACAATTTGACCAGAAAGTGACCATGGCGTTATGCAGCGCAGTGGAAGATTTGAGTCAGGACTCGGAATCCAGTGCGATGCAATCAAAAGTATCCTGTCAAAAAATGCCGGATAATTGCTACGCTGGTTATTTTGAAACCGACAAAAGCGAAGCGGAATTGCACGATGCGCTTGCTACATCGCTCCAACGGTACGATATTAACTTAGATTTTACCTTTGCCTTAGTTGACAACACGCAGCTACCGTTGTTGCCCAATTTTTCTTGTGCGAGCACTCCTTTGGCTTTGAATAATCAATCCGTTCAAGTCAATTTCTCCGGTAAAGCACGCTATCTTTTCCAGCAAATGGGGATGATGACGGGAACCTCTATATTTATTCTCCTGTTTATCAGCACCATGCTACTGTTTACGCTGCTAAAATTTCTCCGTCAAAAGCAATTGAATACTGTCAGTATTGATTTTTTTAATAATATGGCACACGAATTTCGTACGCCTTTGACCAATATGCAACTCGCGCTTAGGCTCTACAAAAAACGGCAGCCCAATGTGGCAGATAGCAAGTTTTTGGAAATTATTCAAAGTGAAAATAAACGACTGCTGGAACAGGTGGAACGAATGCTTCATGTGGCAAAGTTAGAAAAAGGCGAATACCAATTAGAGGTGGAAAATATTGATTTACAGGTACTTGTACAGGAGGTAGTAGAGGAAATGAAAATGCAAGTCGCTGACCGCAATGGCGAGATTCAAGTAGAAAATTCAAATCAATCAACTATTTACATTCAGGGCGACCGACTGCACTTGAGCAATTCTATTCGCAACCTGATTGATAATGCTTTGAAGTATTGCGAACAAGCACCAAATATCCTCATCCGGCTGGCACAACACGAGAAATACGCTTGCTTGTCTTTTCACGATAATGGCATTGGCATCAGCGACCGCCAAAAGCGGCTGGTATTTGAATCCTTCCGGCGCGGCACGAATGGAAATATTCACAATCAAAAAGGATTTGGGTTAGGATTAGCTTATGTAAAACGAGTGGTAGAACGGCACGGCGGCACGGTCAGTGTAGAGAGTCCCCTTCGGGGGGATTTAGGAGGCGTAGGAAGCTGTTTTCAATTATCGTTGCCTTTAAACGCAAAGTGAAAATTAATCAGCCACAAAGTAATGCAGTTAAAATTTTTATAATGCGGGAAAGAAAAAATATTCTGGTAGTAGAAGATGATTTGAATCTCGGTTTTTTGCTGGTCGAATTGCTCGAAAGCGAAGGGTTTTCGGTGAAACTTTGCAAAGATGGACAAACTGGGCTATCTGCTATTGAGCGCACCAAGTATGACCTCTGCATTTTAGATGTAATGATGCCCCACATGGACGGCTTTACACTCGCTGAGCAAATCAAAACGCACACCACCGACCTGCCTTTCCTTTTTCTCACCGCCAAATCCCGCCAAGAAGACAAGCTCAAAGGGTATGCGCATGGTGCCGAAGACTACGTCACTAAACCCTTTAATGAAGCAGAATTGCTTTGTAAAATTGAGGTTATTTTACGCCGCAAACAACAAGTGGAACCGCCGCTTTCTACTTCCAATCTCTTCTATATCGGCGAATATGTGTTTGACTACAACCTACAAGAACTCCGTTACAAAGAAGTAGTACAACGTATCACCGAAAAAGAAAACGAAATCCTGCGACTACTTTGTCTACACCAAAACCAAATCCTTCGCCGCGAAGAAGCTGTGGAAAAAGTGTACGGGCGACGCGACTATTTTCTCGGACGCAGCTTTGACGTATTCATCTCCCGCCTCCGCAAACTCTTGAAAGATGACCCGTGCATTAGTATTGAAAATGTGTTTAAAGTGGGTTTTATTTTGAAGTCAGAAAGTAATATCATAAGGTGATTATGCAGATAAGTGATTGACCATTCACCACCATACAATAAAGGGAGAATCAAGTAAATTAACTATTCGGATGTGCCGATTATTTAGGTCGAACTACTTATGCTACTTTAACAACTGTAAGGCTCAATTATGATTTCAAGTTGCTTTTTAGGATTGGGCTAAAGCCCAGAAGTGGTCTACTATTTTATCCCCGCGCTAAAGCGCGGGGCAACTAATTGTCAACGTTTTACCAGTTGCCCCGCCATTTATGGCGGGGTTAAAAGCAAAACCTTACTCGGCTTTAGCCAAATTTTTACACAGCAACTTGAAACAAGAATAGAGCCAACCGTAAAATAGAGAGACGAAACAAGGCGTATGAGGCGCATTTTGCATGGTCGCATCTGCGGTGTACCCGACATTTCCCAGCCAAATATTTGAAAAAAGGATTAATCTCCATCTTTG
>CAZJXN010000193.1:0-8589 GCA_964549655.1 uncultured Saprospiraceae bacterium | reverse complement strand
TATGATTTTATAGCACCTCCCGCCGTAGCCGATAGTTTATTCAGCAAAGTACAAAGCCCGATTAAACAAAAAATTATTTTAGAAAAAAGTGGGCATAATGGTTTCTTACAAGAGCCAGAGCGCTTTTGGACTGGGTTTAAACAATTTGTTATAAGCTTGTAAAGTCTATAGTGATTTTAGCTAAATAGCTATATAATATGCAAAATAAACTAAATAAATGTGAAAGTGTTTAGAAAAATCGAACCCTCAAGAGATATTGCAAAATGAATGGACGGTATTAAAATATTTGATTGTCAGCAATTTACTTTTAAAATAAGTAATTACATTAAAAAAATCCCCTATTTTCCTATCCGCTTATCCTCCCATCTTCCTAACTTGTCCCACAAGACGGGAGCTTCCACTTGGAAAAATACCGCCTTTCAAATGGTCAAAATAGAAAACCTAAAATTCATGCAAAAAGCAATACTCTTTTTATTTTTATTCACAGCTCAACTCCTCGTCGCGCAGCAA
Organism: uncultured Saprospiraceae bacterium; assembly: GCA_964549655.1. Classification (GTDB taxonomy): domain Bacteria; phylum Bacteroidota; class Bacteroidia; order Chitinophagales; family Saprospiraceae; genus JADJNW01. Next base: position 8,079 of record CAZJXN010000193.1, on the reverse strand, counting down.
CCTGCCTCCACTCCAGCAGACGTGCGCATCAAAAGCTTTGACCAGCGCGAAAGCCTCGAAGCCGCTTCGATAGCCAATGCTATTGAGTTCCGCAATGTGGGACCCAGCGTGATGAGCGGTCGCGTGTCTGATTTGGATGTGTCGCCTACGGACCCCACGCATTTTTATGTGTCTTACGCGTCCGGTGGACTTTGGAAAACGGTGGACAATGGCACGTCCTTCCAACCTTTATTCGATAAAGAAATGGTGATGACCATCGGCGACATCGCGGTGGATTGGGCAAGAAATACGATTTGGGTCGGCACGGGCGAAGTCAATTCCAGTCGCTCGTCGTATGCTGGTACAGGTGTTTTCAAAAGTACCGACGGCGGCAAAACGTGGAAGCATTTCGGTCTGGGCGAAAGTCATCACATTGGGCGCATTGTGTTGCATCCGAGTGACCCAAATATCGCGTGGGTCGCGGTTTTAGGACATTTATATTCTCCCAATAAAGAGCGCGGCATTTTCAAAACGACTGACGGTGGTAACACTTGGAAGCAAACTTTAACTGTAAATGAAAACACAGGTGCTTCGGATTTAATTATAGACCCGACGAATGCAAAAGTCTTGTACGCAGGAATGTGGCATCGCCAACGTCGCGCATGGGACTTCACGGAAGCGGGCGAAGGTTCCGGCATTTACAAAAGTGTGGATGGTGGCGAGACTTGGAGAGTGATATCCGACGGCTTTCCGGCGAGTAAAGACGCGGGTCGAGTGGGCTTGACGATTGCTAAAAATCAGGGAAATGTAACTTTATATGCAGCTGTTGACAACAACGCGCGCCGCCCAAAAGAGAAGCCCGAAGAGGACATCGTGACAAAAGACCAACTGCGCAAAACGAGCAAAGAGGATTTTTTAAAATTGCCAAAATACCAGATTAAAGATTATTTACAACGTTCCGGTTTTCAAGAAAAATATACGGTGGATAAAGTAATGGAATTGGTAAAAAGTGATAAAATTAAAGTGAGTGATTTAGTAGAATATACAGAAGATGCCAATTCTTTATTGTTTGATACGGATGTGACCGGTTTGGAAATTTATAAATCTACGGACGAAGGCAAAACGTGGAAAAAAACGCACGAGAAATACCTCGACCAAGTCTATAATACGTATGGTTATTATTTTGGAATGGTACACGTCTCGCCCAGCAATCCCAATAAAGTTTATACGTATGGTGTGCCGATTATCCGTTCTGACGATGGCGGCAAGACGTGGAAATCCATCAATGGCGACAACGTCCACGGCGACCACCATGCCCTTTGGGTCAATCCGAAACGCGAAGGACATTTGATTCTCGGTAACGACGGCGGTGTAAATATCTCTTACGACGACGGCGAACACTGGATTAAATGCAACACGCCTCCAGTTGGACAATTTTATGGAGTCGCAGTTGACAATGCAAAACCTTATAATGTCTATGGTGGTTTGCAGGATAATGGCGTGTGGATGGGACCAAGCAATAACGAAGAAAATGTGGGCTGGCACGACTCTGGTCAGTATCCATTTAAAATGATTATGGGCGGCGATGGCATGCAAGTGGCGGTGGATACCCGCGACAACGCGACGGTTTATACGGGTTTTCAATTTGGCAATTATTTTAGAATCAACACTAAAACCAGCGACCGCAAGCGCATCACGCCTACACATGAACTCGGCGAGCGCCCGTACCGCTGGAATTGGCAAAGCCCGATTCAACTCTCCACGCACAACATGGACATTGTCTATTTTGGTGCGGATAAATTGTTCCGTTCGTTCAATAAAGGCGATAGTTTTGAAGCGATTTCCGGCGACCTCACGCAAGGCGGACGCAAGGGCGACGTGGCTTTTGGCACGCTCGCCACGATTCACGAATCGCCGTTGCAATTTGGTTTGATTTATACCGGCTCCGATGATGGACTCGTACACGTCACGCGCGACGGCGGCTACACTTGGACCAACATCACTGCTGGACTACCTAAAGACCTGTGGGTCAGTCGCGTCACTTCCTCTGCGCATGACAAAGGCACGGTGTACGTCTCCCTCAATGGCTACCGTTCCGATGATTTTAATCCATACCTTTTTATGTCCACCGATTATGGAAAAACGTGGAAGTCTATTAGTAAAGATTTGCCATTAGAACCCGTGAATGTGATAAAAGAAGACCCAACGAATGCGGATTTATTATACGTCGGCACCGATAATGGCTTGTATGTTTCATTGGACAAAGGCGCGACTTTCATGCAACTAAATAACAAACTACCTGCGGTCGCCGTCCATGATATTGCCATTCAAAACCGCGATAAAGAAATGCTCGTGGGTACACACGGTCGCTCGCTCTACATCGGTCGCATCAAAGAATTGCAGCAACTGAGTAATGAACAAACCACCAAACCGCTCCTTGCCTACGAACCCGATAAACTGCGCTATAGCCCGCGCTGGGGTACGCAAGGCTGGTACGACACGCCAGCGCCAAAAGCGTCATTGCCCATTTACACCAACAGCGCTGGCAAAGCAAAAATTACCATTCAAACCGAAAGCGGTGTGGCACTGCATAGTTTTGAAACGGATGCAAAGAAGGGTTTGAATTATATTAATTACGACCTTACATTCGATGAAAAAAAATTGGAAGAATATCATAAAGTGCTAAATGAAAAGCGTAAAGTAGAAGACAAACCTATAAAACTCAAAAAAGCGGATAATGGTAAATTTTATTTGCATCGGGGAAATTATAAAGTGGTGGTAGAGAAAGGTGGGGAGAAACAGGAAGTGAAGTTGGTGGTGGAGTAAGAGGACAGGAAGATAGGAGGATAGGAGGATTTTGAGTAAAGTAATGGAAAAAGCCTTTCGGAGTGCTGGGACTTCGGAGGGCTTTTTAGTATAGGAATATTTAATCCTATTCCAATTACATTTACTATTTTGGTCTAAGATAAATCAATTTAATTTGTTTCCAAGTCTGGTCTGCAACATTAAATTTATAAATGGTTTTAGCAATTCTATTCACACCTGCGTGTACGAAGGTTGTCAATGTTTTTTCTTTTTTATTGATGTAAGCTGGAAAAAAACTCATTTGCTCGGTTAAAAACTTATTTAGAGAAAATAAGCCTTTTTGATTTTGAATGTAAAAATTGTACAAAGGTCCTCCATTTCCACCCGAATCATTAATGATAGCAATATCATCTTTGCCATCAAAGTTAAAATCGATGATAATCAAGTCTCCGTAATCATTATCAACAACTTTTATTTTAATATTTTTGCCAGTGAGATATGACTTTACTGATGTACAATCTTTAAAAACAGTATCGAAAAAATAGGTAGAACTAATTTTAATAGTTTGAATAGGACGTTTTGTAACTTTATCAATGATTGTGATTTTTACTATACAAGAATCATGATATTCATCTACATCTTTTATTATTTTAAAATATGTTTAAAGATTCAGTTTGTTGGACAGTTCTGTATGCAAACAATTTTGCCCAAAAACGGCTATGCTTGTATTTAACAAAATCAATACTAAAGATAATTTGTCAGTCATTAGGTCAGTTTATAAAAAGCACTTTTATTTTAATGAAATACCCAACCATTAGGTGCTGCTCTACCGTCTATTTGTATAGAATGTTGGCATTCAAAAGTAGAATACAGCTTATAATATTAAGAGAATGTTAAATTTTGAAAATAAAAATCCGGCTGGGCTTTGTTTCTCGTATCTTTTAGGAGAACGCGCATTACAAAAGCAAAAGAAAATGTTCTTTTAATCGAATGCCATTAAACGTTGGTCGGTTTTATTGGTCATATACTACAAAAGCGTGAAGTTTCGCAATGAAATTAGGCGTTTCGACTGAACAAAAACATTAACATTACTTTAAATATAGAGGAAGCAACATCTGAATATCGAAAGTAGTTATTAGAGCAGTACAAAAAACCAGAAAACAATTTCAAACACTAAGTAAAAAATCCAATCATGAACATCCGACAAATCAAATTAGCCTTAACCGTAGAATTAATGAACGCGCAGAATGATAACGCGCTGAGTTTAGTAAAAGAATTGATGCTCACTTTCAAAGAAGTGGGTCGCTTTATAGGCTCCAAGCTGGTGAAAAATGCGCCACTGAATCCGAGCCATGTGCAGCAGACGTACGCATTACAGTTTGAAAACTGTCAGTTAGATTTGGAATTAGTATCCAATCGCCAAACTAACAGCCAATACGTGCAGCGCTTTCAGTTACGATAATTTTTCCTTGTATATATCCAATTTTCAGGTGGCGGGTTATCCTTTATGATAATCCGCCATTTTTTTGTGACTTATCTTTTTAAGCTATCATTTTCACTTTGACATAGATTTGCTAAATTTTTGAAATTTAGCAAATCTTATGCTAAAATCCTTTCTCATTTTAGCAAACATTTAGTAATCTTGAGCCTTTTACAAAACGATAAAAAGCGACTATTTTCAAACAAAAGACTGAAGTATGAACGGTTCTTAAAAAGCCATTCCATCACGGGGTTGTGACGCGCCGTCTTTTCTCACCTAATTTCTAATGCGAAGACAACCAAGCTACTACGTTGTATAAATCATGTATCATGTCAACTTTATTTTCAAATCTAAAATTTTGTTGGATTTATAATGCTACATCCAAATACAGAATTGCGCTTCACCAGTCCCGAAGTGGGCTATGGCGTATTTGCGACCAAATTGATTCCCAAAGGAACGATTACTTATATTAAAGATAGCCTCGAACTGGAAGTTTCACCACTGGATTATGGCTTGCATCCGCCTGCTATGCAGGAAGTTATCGAAAAATATTCTTACATGGACGAGCGCGGCTATCGCATTGTGAGTTGGGATTTTGCCAAATATATCAACCATTGTTGTAATTGTAACAGTATGAGTACGGGTTATGGCTTTGAAATTGCGATTCGAGACATTCAAGCGGGTGAGGAAATTACGGATGAGTACGGGATTTTCAATTTGACGGAATCTATGGAATTAATTTGCAATAAAGGCGCTTGCCGCAAGATGCTCCGCCCCAATGATTTTGATCACTTGTATCCAGAATGGGACCAAAGATTGCAAAAAGCACTCACTCATTTTTGCATGGTGGAACAGCCTTTAGAAACGTTTATGGATGCAGCAACTCGAAGAGCCTTGTACACGTATTTTGAGGATGCGTCTCAATACCGCTCAGTTTATGCGTTGAAATATCACAAGTCGGCTAATGGTGTGGCGGCGAAAGAAGTGGTACGATAGTTTTTGGCTGTAAATTATTTTAATTTGCAGCTTATTACACGCCCGTATTACTACAATTGGAACGCGGATGACGCGGATACTAAGGATTTTCGCAGATTTTTTTGCCCATGTTAACTTATAGGCTTTTCGCCTGCAAAAATGAAATCCGTGTGAATCCGCTAAATCCGCGTCATCTGCGTTCCAATTACTGTAATGAGGCAAGTAACTTGATTTAATAAAAATAAATTTTCCCTAATTTTGCACCGCACCAAACACCTCTACTTATGCCGCACTTAGCACAACTCAACATTGGCAAATTATTGCACCCGATAGACCACCCGCAAATCGCGGAGTTCGCTCAAAATCTCGACCGCATCAACGCGCTGGCAGAAGCGAGCGAAGGTTTTATATGGCGTTTGAAAGACGACAGCGGCAACGCAACCAGTATGCATTATTATCCTGACCCGCTGGATATTGTCAATATGTCCGTTTGGGAAAGCGTGGAAGCCTTGAAAAATTTTGTTTATAAATCAGACCACGTTACCATTTATTTGAAACGAGCAGATTGGTTTCAGCCGCACACCTCGCCCTACATGATACTTTGGTGGATTCCCGCCAGACACATTCCAACGGTAGAAGAAGCGAAAGAGCGATTGGATTATTTTCAGAAAAATGGGGAGAGTGAATATGCGTTTACCTTTCGGAGGATACCGGCGGAACCAAGTGTGGTGTAGAAAAAGCAGACTTTAGCAAGCAATGATGCGCCTCCATTTGCTCGTTCATTTCAAAATTCTTATCTTACCACTATGAATAAATATCAGTTAGACCGTACGGCTTTTGCCATTCAAAGTTTTGAAGCAGCTGCCCACCAACGGGTTTATTGGCTTGCCCGCACACCGTACGAACGGCTGTCAGCAGCTTGGTATTTAATATGTTCAGCATATAACCTTCCCCGGGAACAACCGCAGCGCTTAGACCGAAGTTGCTTTTCCATGCGAAAACAACCCGTATGAGACAGGATATTTTTAATGAAGATTTTCAAGATTTTATCCGGGCACTCAATGATTGCAGCGTAGAATATATGCTGGTGGGTGGTTATTCTGTAATTTTACACGGCTACACACGCACGACCGGCGATATGGATATATGGGTAAATGCTACTTTGACGAATTACAGGCGTTTAGTGCAAGCTTTTGCAAAGTTTGGTTTGCCAATTTTCGATATGACTGCCGAAAAATTTCTAAAAACAGCGGATTATGACGTTTTCACTTTTGGCAGACCACCTGTCTGCATCGAAATTTTGACAAAAGTGAAAGGATTAACTTTTCAAGATGCTTATCCGTTAGCAGAATGGTTTGAGATTGATGAAATGTTAGCGGTTCGAGCCTTACGACTTGCTGATTTGATTGCTGCTAAAAAAGCTGCCGGACGACCAAAAGATTTAGATGATTTAGAAAATTTGTTGGAAGAATAGTTCATACAGGATGCTAACCCCTTATTTTCAAAAAACCAAATCCTAAATACAAAAAGATTCCTATTTTCACGCACAAAACGCAAAAGAATGCCGCTGTGGAAGCGCGTCTGGTTGGGGATTCTTCGAGGGTTATTGCTCTTTTTCGCCCATCTCAAATACTATTTCAAGCTCTTCTTGAACCTGTTTGGTCGAGCACCTATTGCGGTATCCGCATATCGCGGGTACGGGAGCCGCGAGCACGTCTTTTTGCAAGGACGGGTGCTGAAAAATAAGGTCGTACACACCACACCGGAGGACACGCTCTGGCAAAATCTGGTCAATAATTACAAGCGATTTGGGAGTGCAGAGATTCGAGGAGCACAATTGGAAATTACGATTGGAGAGAATATTTTTGAAGTCACCACCGACCGCGAGGGCTATTTCCACTTGGATGAAGCATTAAAAATACCACTGCCCGATGATGAGGAAGTATGGGAAAAAGTGAGCATCCGTGTGTTGCGTACGCGTAAGCAAGAGTTGAATTTGACGGCAAGTGCAGAGATTTTAGTACCTAAACAAGCCGAATTTGGCGTTATCAGCGATATTGACGATACAATTTTAATTACGGAAGTGACTTCGCTGTTGAAATTGAAAATGATTTACCTCACTTTTTTTAAAAATGCTGCCAAACGACAGACGTTCCACGAGGTAGAAGCTTTTTTTCAAGGCTTGCGACGTGGTAGCAGCGGCGAAGGTTCGAATCCCATTTTCTATGTCTCCAAAAGCCCCTGGAATTTATACGATTTCTTGGATGACTTTGTGAAAATCAATGACTTACCGAAAGGTCCCTTGTTGCTGCGTGATATCGGACCACTGCCGAGTCGCTTTTTATTTGAACAGATGGAAAAGGAGTATCGCGGTCATAAAATAGCCAGCGTGGTACGCATTTTGCGGATGTATCCGAATTTGCCCTTCATCCTGATTGGTGACAGCGGACAAGAAGATGCCGACATTTATCTCACCATTGCCAAAGCATTTCCCGATCAAATTAAAGTAATTTATATTCACGATGTAAAACACCAACGCCGCTTGCGCCGCACCCACCAGCTCATTCAAGCCTCTGGTATTGCACATATTAAGGTCGTCAGCACCTATCGGGAAGCCGCACAAGACGCTGCTAATCAAGGGTTAATGACGATGGAGATATTTGAAAAATTTGGAAGTAAGTAATTCGTGATTTGTGAAATGGGATTTGTTATTTCCCGTCTCACAAATTCCATTTCACCTCTCACGTTTCACAAATCACTAATTACGTTTCGCAAATCACTAATTACGTTTCACAAATCACCTCTCACGTTTCACAAATCACTAATTACGTTTCACAAAT
>CAZJXN010000192.1:0-8726 GCA_964549655.1 uncultured Saprospiraceae bacterium | reverse complement strand
GCGTCGCCTATTCTCAAAATCATAATCTAAACTTCAGCGGTGGCAACGATTACACTCGTTATTACGTGGCATTCGGTTATCTGAATCAAGATGGCGTGGTGAATAATAGTAATTTGGAGCGGTATTCGGTTCGCGCAAATATGAATAATACACTAACGGAAAGGGTCACGATTCAAACTTCGATTTTAGGGACGCGTGCGGTGCAAAATGGTGTCGTTCCTGCTCAAAACAACAACACGTTCAGTGTTTCCAAAACTGCCGTCAGCGGCGCTTTGTGGTCTATTCCGACCATTCCGATTCGTGATTCTACGGGCGCGTACAGTGCGATTAACGATTTTGTAGAAAACTCGGTTTTGTATGTAAAAGAAGTGTTGGATAAAAGCACCGTCAATCAATGGTTGGCAAGTTCTACCGTAAAAGTGGACCTTTTTAAAGGCTTGACCAATAACACCCGTCTGGGTATGAATTATACGCACTTACGGAAAGATATGTACTTCCCACGCTCTATGCGAATCGTGTTGGGTGGAAATGGCGCAGCAATTTTACAAAACCGGGAGAATTTCAATTACGTCGTAGAAAACTTCCTCGAATATAAAAATCAGATTGCGAACCAGTTAGTGCTCGAAGCAATCGCCGGTGCGTCTTTACAAAAAGAAACGACGAATTTTACCAATAATGAAGGGACGAATTTCATTTCCGATGATTTGAAAAATAATGCCATCCAAGCGGCACAAAGCGCGGCAATTCCTACCACGAGCACCACGGAGCAAAGCATTGCTTCCGCATTTGGTCGGGTACGTTTTATCTTCAAAGACAAGTACATTCTGGCATCCAGCATTCGGCGCGACGGTGCTTCCGTTTTTAGTGAGAATAATAAAATTGCCACGTTCCCATCGGTATCTTTTGGCTGGAAAGTGAGTGAAGAAGGCTTTTTAAAAGGCAGCAGCTTGATTTCTAATTTGAAACTACGCGCCAGCTGGGGCAAGTCGGGCAATCCTGCCATTCAACCCTATCAATCTTTGCCTTTAGGTTTGTTGAACACTACAAGTCAGGGTGCAGGTACAGGCTTGGTTATTGGCTTAGCGTCGAATCTTCCAAATCGTAACCTCACCTGGGAGACCACGACCCAAACCAACGCTGGACTTGATTTTGGCTTATTCAATAATCGCATCACGGGTACATTTGATTACTACCTGAAACAAACGGAAGGAGCGCTTTCCACTGTGCAGTTAGCGCCGTCTGCAGGTTTTAATACCATCGTGGATAATGTCGGAGAAGTTGAAAATCAAGGACTTGAATTGAGTATGAATGCCTTTTTGGTGGATGTCAAAGATTTCAACCTCTCGGTTGGATTCAATGTGTCACTGAACCGCAACAAAGTAACCAAAACCAAAAACAATCAAGACCTCATCGAAACGCTTTCTTCCAGCAATGGCGGCGGTGAAATTTATAACGCCATTCGCGTCGGTGAAGAGTTGGGTGCTTTCTTAGGGTATAAATTCACCGGATTTAACGATACGGGCGTGCCGCAATATCAAGACGTGAATAACGATGGAAAATCAGATGCGAGTGATTTTGTCATCATTGGGAGCCCATTTCCAGATATGTTTTATGGTGTTAATACCAATTTGAATTATAAGAACTTCTCGCTTTACGCTAATTTACAAGGGGTTACGGGCAATGATGTATATAACGTGATGGAATTTTTCCTGACCGACCCGAATGACGTGGATGCCAATCGCATGGCGAATATTTGTGATTATTACCCAAATCCGAACGTGAATCTGGTTCATCGCGCTTCCGACCGATACATTGAAGATGCTTCTTACGTCCGCTTGGGAACGTTGCGCTTGGGCTATAGCTTACCGATTGTCAATTCCGTTGTGAAAGGGATTGATTTTTACCTCAGTGGTCAGAATTTATTTACCATCACGGATTACAAGGGTTACGACCCGGAAGTGAACTCCTTGAATGGCAATACCTTGACCCAAGGCATTGACTTGAGTACCTATCCTTCCGTTCGTTCGTACACCTTTGGTTTGAATCTTAAATTTTAATGAATTTTTAAAACAAGATAAATGAAAAATCTGAAATATTTAGTTGTTATCATCCTAACATTTACCCTTCTGGCTTGTGAAGACATGGATTTCATCCAGGAAAAGCCAAAAAGTGATTATGGTTTGACAGGTGTGAATGCCGAAGTGCTGGAAAGCTTGGTGTTGGGTACGTATGAACCCTTGGCACGCAGTCGTGGTCGCTTGTGGGAATCGCTGTACAGTTCTTTCATCGAGTTGCAAGGAGAATACGCACTTTCAGGCGGTGGTGGTAGCTTTGCGGCTTCGGCTACTTATAATTATTCGGCTTTTCTTCAATCAGAGTTGGCAGCAGTTTGGACAACTTTTTACCAGGCAATCGGTCGCGCCAATTTTCTCATTGAAAGTGTAGAAAAAAACACCACGCTCGCAGACAATGTCAAAAACAAAGCCCTTGGAGAAGTGCGTTTCATTCGGGCACTTTGTTATTATCAGTTGGTGAGAAGCTGGGGAAAAGTGCCGATGCGCCTTCAGCCCGTCACCGATGCCAATAACATCGGCGAGCCTTTGGCAGAAATAGATGCCCTTTATAAGCAAATTATTGCCGATTTGCAATTCGCAGAAGGTACGCTTCCTGCAAAAGTTACTGCAAACACAGCGGGGCGTGCCACCAAAGGCGCAGCGATTACGATGTTGGCAGACGTGTATTTGACTTTGAAAGATTATCAAAACGCACGTGCGAAGTCATTAGAAGTTATTAATAACAAAGCGACCTACGGTTATAATCTTGAAATTTCCTTACCTACCTTATACTCGCCAACGGCTGCTACGAGTGCGGAAGAAATTTTTGCAATCAAATTTGCTCAAATTCGTGCCCAGGGTAGCTTCCTTCCTGCCTATGCCCACGACGACCGCGCCAACGCTGCAGACCTGGCTGCTCGTGGATTGCGTCGTTTTAGTGCTTTCAAAAAAGTTCCTTTAATCCGAGACTGGGACGCACGCGACCTGCGTAAAGGTTGGAATTTGTATGATACACTTACGATTAATAATGTAAAGTTTCGGGCGAATATTCCGCTCAATGGCGATTATTTATTTGGAAAATACCGCGACGCAGATGCACCAGAAGAAACCGCTGCTGGCAATGATTTTTACCTCTATCGCTACGCCGATGCCTTACTCATTTTTGCCGAAGCGGAGAATCAATTGAATGGACCGACCACTGCCGCTTACGATGCCATCAACCAGGTGCGCCGCCGAGCTTATGGTGTAAATATAAATACGACAAGCGCGGTAGCTGATTTGCCGATAGGCTTGACCAAAGAAGCATTTGACGAGTTAGTTTTTAGAGAACGAGGGTACGAGTTTTTCTTTGAATGTAAGCGCTGGTTTGACCTTAAGCGTACTGGGCGTTTGGAAAAAATCGTCAGTGAATCCGGGATTAAAACCCTGCCTGCGAATAGTGCGTATTGGCCCATCCCCAATGTGGAAACAGCTAATAATCCTTCTATTAAATAATAATCGTGGAAGGGTCAGATTTCGGTCTGACCCTTCACCTCAAAAATATCATTTTTATGAACAAATATTTTCTCCTGCCTCTGTTGCTACAGATGCTCATTGGTTCTTTTTGCCTTGGACAAACACTTTCAAAAGTAGATATCATCAATCAATCATTAAGAAAACCTACTGATAAAAAGGTGTTGGTCTGCGCGCACCGCGGCGATTGGCGCAATGCGCCTGAAAATTCTTTGCAAGCGGTAAAAAACTGCATTGACATGGGCGTGGATATTGTAGAAATAGATATACAAAAGAGCAAGGATGGACATTTGATATTATTACATGATGAGACATTAGACCGTGCTACTACCGGAAAAGGCTATGCAAAAGACTGGACATTGGATTCTATCAAAACATTACGTATCCGTGATGGCTTGACCAATCCGGCGAACCAAAGTATTCCAACGCTAGAAGAAGTATTGCTATTAGCCAAAGGAAAAGCGATGCTCTATCTGGACAAAGCGGATAAGCACTTACCGGATATGCTAGCGCTGCTTGACAAAATGAAGATGCTCGACCATGCTGTATTTATGCTGCCTTACACTTACGAGCAAGCCAAAAGTAAATTTGGGAATTATTTAAATCGGGTAATATTCATACCACGTATTGAAATGTCCGTAGAAGACCCGCAAGCGTTTATTGAAGAATATGTAAAGAATTTCAAACCGGTTGCCATCCAATTGCGCCTTCCTGCCGAAGATTCACCACGGGTGGATTTAATTCCCATCATTCAAAAGCAAAAAATGCGGGTAGTAGTAAGCACTATTTGGGATTACGTGAGTGCATATCATGATGACGACCGCGCCTTTCACGAGCCGGATGCCCATTGGGGTTGGCACGTTCGCGGAGGCGTAAGCATTTTCAATACCGACCGACCAGCTTTATTACTTGATTATTTGCGAAAAAAGGGGTTACATAATTAATTCTTGTGAATGATTGCAATTAGCAAAACCGATTTCAAAAACGCATTGCATCTTTACGACTCTTCTTTTCTATAATAATAAAAACAATAGAGGCGGAAGCCAGCCCCGACCTGCAAAGGTCGGGGCGTTTTTTGTGAGCGGTCAGGCATCGAAGGTTTGTCTGACTGATTTTAAAATAGATTTTTTAACCTTCAGAGGTAGAGTCAAGATGTTGTAGAGCATCTATAAAGAACTTGTACAGGCTCAACTGATGATATTTGTAGATTATTTTAAGAAGCTGTTTCAAATTTAGAAATTAGCTAATCTGACTGCCATAATTCGAATCATGGCGAGTTTGATAAAAGCTTCTGAAGTATCGGTTTGAGGTAGTCTAATTTCCACGCACGGTAAAATCTTTATAAATTTGTGCAAGATGGAACAAAAGACGAACAAGCGGCAACGGCGCAAATACGACGAAGGGTTCAAAAGGGAAGCGCTCAAAATGATACAATTAGGACGCAGTGTACCAGAAGTAGCTCAGGCACTGGGTATCGGAGAAAACCTGCTGTACAAATGGCGTTCGGAATCTAAGACGAGCTTATCCAGCGAAGAAACGAGTACCCAAGTGGAGTTGGAGCGCCTTCGTAAACAATTGCGGCAAGTGGAACAAGAGCGGGATATTTTAAAAAAAGCCTTGTCCATTTTCAGCCAAAAGCCATAGAGATGACTTATTCAGTGATTACCACCTTATCTCATGAGCACGCCGTACGCCCCCTTTGTCAGGTATTGGGGGTGAGTTTCAGCGGGTACTACGCTTGGAAACGGGGTCAAAGCCATGTACCCAGTGCTGCCAAAATGGAGCGGGCACAACACGTCAAAGGAGTGTTTAACGAACACCGGCGCAGGTATGGAGCAGTGCGTATCGGTAAAGAATTAGCGGCGCGTGGGCTGACAATCGGACGTTATCAGATTAGAAGCCTGATGAAACAACAAGAATTAGTTGCCATTCAACCCAAAAGTTTTGTACCCAAGACCACCGATTCCAAGCATGGCTTGGGTCGCAGCCCCAATTTGTTGTTGGATCGCCCTACACCCCAAGCGCTCAATGAGGTCTTTGTGGGCGATATTACTTACATTCCTTTGCTTAACAGCACTTTTTTGTACCTAGCTACTTGGCAAGACCAGTGTTCTCGCAAAATTGTAGGCTGGGAATTACTCGACCATATGCGTACCGATTTGGTCATTGAGGCTTTACAAAAAGCGATTGACCGAAGAACGATCCCCAAAGGACTCATCGTACACTCCGACGGCGGCGGGCAGTATGCTTTCTACCGCTTTCGCCAACTGCTGGCAGCCCGTGATTTTCGCTCCAGTATGACCCGCAAGGATAACCACTACGACAATGCCATGGCAGAAAGTCTGTTTAGCCGTTTCAAAGCCGAACTCCTCCAAAAAGGCGCTTTTGCCAACTTTGAGGAAGCATATACCGAGATTTTTGAGTACATTGAAATCTACTACAACCGCAAAAGACGACATTCGGGTATCAATTACCAAATCCCCGATCAATACGAATTGCAATGGATGTGAATACTTTTTTTCTTAGCAACTTTACCGTGGGACGGATAAGCAATTTGCTCAATTTTTAGATATTTCGATTGGTTCTATCTGCGAGTTGGAAACGCAGGTTTATTTAGCTTATGATTTGAATTTTATAGACATAAAACAACAAGAAACATTAATTGCAGAAATTACAGCAGTGCGAAAAATGATTACGGGATTTAAAAATTCAATTAAAATAGTCTGATGTCCCTTCTCGGCTCTCGCTTCTCTGCTCTGTATTCTCTGTTCTAAAAATAAATAGCGTGTTCCTACAAATTAACCAACTCACAAAACATTTTGGCAAAGAGCAGGTATTAAATGAAGTAAATTTCACATTAGAAGAACGCAAATTATTAAGTATTTTAGGCAAATCCGGCAGTGGAAAAACTACCTTACTAAAAATCATAGCTGGGTTAGAAACGGCAGACAGTGGGGTGATAAAAGTTGAAAATAAAGTGATGAACGACGTGCCGCCACATCGCAGAAACATCGTATATCTATATCAGGAGCCTTTGTTGTTTCCGCATTTGAATGTGTTTGAAAATATAGCGTTTGGTTTGCGCTTGCGCAAAGAAAAAGATGTGGTGATTCGACAAAAGGTATTGAATATGCTGGAAGAATTGGAATTGAGCGACCAAGCGACTAAAATGTCGACTCAACTCTCTGGCGGACAACGGCAGCGCGTCGCATTCGGTAGAGCGTTGATTATCAATCCAACCGTGTTGTTGCTCGATGAACCATTCGGCGCATTGGACACCGAAACCCGACAGACGATGCAGGTGTTGTTAAAGAAAATAGTTGCGCAACATCCCATTACGACCATTTTTGTAACGCATGATTTGAAAGAAGCAATTATTATGGGCGACCAAGTTGGTATCATGGAAAAAGGGGTTTTGAATATTTTTAATAGCAAAAAAGATTTTATTACAACTGTGGAAAGTGTGAAAAATGAAATTGATTTCTGGAAGGGGTTGTAATGTGCTGATTTGCCAATGTGCTAATTTGCCAATACGCGCAGCACTTGCACAAATTTTTTTTAATGATACTGATTTTATAAAACAAATTTACAATGTTACCGGAAAAAGAAAATGTTATACTAAAGCTTACTTTAGAATTCGCATTGGAAATCATTACTTATTGTGAAATTTTAGAACAAAACAGACGATATGTTATCAATCAGCAATTATTAAAATCTGGAACCTCGATTGGTGCGAACGTGCGAGAGGCACAAAGTCCTGAAAGTCGAGCAGATTTTACGCATAAAATGAAAATTGCAGCAAAAGAAGCAGATGAAACAGAATATTGGCTTATCCTTTGTGAGCAATCAGCCAATTACCCTGAATGCAAACACTTATTACAAAAATTAAAAGTCATTCAGAAAATTTTATCTAAAATCATCGGCACATCAAAGCGCAGCGGGTAAGCATTGGCAAATTAGCAAATCGGCAAATTAGCACATTATTGAAAGCAATAAGCGAAATATGAAAAATAACTATAACCATATCGAATCCATTTACTGGGTTTTTACACAATTATGTAATGATGAGTGCGACCATTGTTATAATGATTCGGGTCCGAAGGGAGCGCGCATTAGTGAAGAAGATTGTCTTTTAGTCATAGATAACTTGCCGGAACGCGTGGACCGGCTGATACTCTCGGGCGGGGAGCCGTTGGCTGACCGGAAGAAGTTGTACCTCATTTTAGATAGGCTACAGCAACGCTTCGGTGACGCTACCCAAATTATGTTACAGACCAACGGCGACCTGCTCACCCCCAAAATTCTCGACACGCTCATCGAAAAAGGCGTGACGCGCTTTGATATTGCAAGTATTGACCGATATCATAAGTATGCGGGCGACCGTATCATGATTTTGGCAGAATTATTTGAATCGCGCGGCGTGAATGGCGATGATAAAGACCCGCTCATTGATAAAGAACATTATTTACATGATAAACAACTGAGTTGGGGCTACTGGGGCGCGACGGAGGATATGTGGCTCGGCGGAAACTGGGCACGCGGCAGAGCGATGGAAAAAAATATTTGGCTGCGAGATGCTACGCACAACTTTTGTACGATTCTCTCCGGCGCACGTAATTTTCTCGGCGGCTACGACGACATTCCGCAGGAAATCAGTATTCAACTCTGGAAAATCAATCCTTGCTGTCCGGGAACGTTGTATCCGATGGGCGATGCGCGGAAAGATAAAGTGGCAGATGTGTTGGAACGGGTTTCTAAACTGGAAGTTTTTCAAAAATTGAATGAAGGCGAACCGTATAAAATGGGCGAACACTTGGGCATTTTAGAAGCCGATGCAAAAGAACGTGGAAAGATGGTAGAAAATATTTGCTTGTATTGCGATTCGTTTTTTGCGGAAAAGATGCAGGCGTTTAATACGGGGACTTTTATAGCATTGCCTATTTCCTCCTAAAGCAAACAACTTTACCAACTGGCTCCTGATTTTATGTAAAATTTCCCGAAATCATTTATTCAAAATGTAACTTTCCTCTTTCCTTCGCGTAATGTATATTTGAAGGCGTAAAAGCGTATTTTTCTGAGGTAGATATTGCGGATATTAACGCAATAATTTCCAGCCGTACACTTTTAGTTAGGTGAAAATGACCTCCCAGTTCTTTGAAA
>CAZJXN010000191.1:0-8758 GCA_964549655.1 uncultured Saprospiraceae bacterium | reverse complement strand
TTTAAAGTGATTTCTGGTGTCTCAGTAATTTTACCTATTCTCGTTGAATAATAGTCTCTACGTTTCATTTACTTGCTTTGTTGATTGGACTGTCGGTAATAGCCTTGCCCATAACGCGTAAATATACACCCTTTTTAGCATTACATTTTAAATATAACTTCAAAAAGTTGAATTACAAAAACAATCAAAGTTTTAGCTTTAAAACATTGACAATGTGCGCTTTAGCAAAATGAGCCATACCAAGTTTTGCAATAAAACAATACAAAAAACGCACTTTATTATATTTTTATGCGGTGTTTCGCAGAATACAAAATGCGCCGTTCTAAATTTATTTTTGCTCGTCAAGTTTCCGAAGAAGTTCAGTAATATAATCGTCTTTTTCTTTAAGTTCTTTTAAATATTTTTTCTCCCGGTCTTCAAACATTGCATTCACCGTTCTCCATGCTTCTTGTTCCGTTTCAATTTTCTTTTTTTCCGCTGGGTTGGTCCCCGAATGGTGTAAAATATCGGTCGCAATTTTTATCTCTTCTATATCTACTTCGTGCTTAAATTCTTTTATTATTTTCTTGTCATCCACAAAATTTGTCTGCTCAAAAACACTTAAAAGTTTATCCAATCGGGTTTGGTATCGGTCTGTAATTCGGTCTACTTGCACAATAAAACTATCATGTGTTAGTTTCTCTACAAAATCGCTTTTTGTATGAAGCGTCGTCTGGTTAGTCAGGTCTTTATAGTTTCGTTCAACTTTTAGGCAAGGTGTTTCGATTTCTGGTAATTTGAAACCTAAAATGTAAATGGTCGTGATTGGTAAGATGAACTTTTCATCGTTTATGATATCTTCTTTTTTGTACTGTTCCGCCAAATAGTTGCGAAAACGCATCAAATCAATATGATTTTTAGCTTTTTGAATCTCAATAAGTACTTTTTTCTGTTCGCCAGCGTCGGTTTTTATAGTTGTAATGAAGTCAAGTCTAAAAACGGCAAGCCACGCTAGTTCGTCCGTGTAAGTAAATTCTTGTGGTTTTACTTCAATGGTTTCGATAGTCTGTTCCAAGAGTGTACCAATAAAGAATGTAGCGACTTTGTCATTCTCCATCATGCGTTTGAAAACTACATCATATATCGGATTTGCAATTATCATTTCTTTGATTTATTTAATTCCATGCGAATTTAAACATATTTTTTCGGTCTTTAAGTGTCTAGTCGGTGTTTCTAAAATAGGAAAACCAACCCCAGTAGTTATTGAATAAAAATACCTTGTAATAACTAGTGATTATTTGAAAAAATTTTGTACGTGCGCGATTTTGAAAAATAGGCTGTCCCAATAAACTTTGAAAATTAACGGCGGATAATACGGAATTTATTTGCATAATCACTAATATCTATATCAAAAAGCCAATTTGTCACTTCTTTTCTCCCTTTTAGTCATCCTGTCACCCGTTTTTCGCGTTTTATGTACAAAATGGCATTCGCCACGCAGTGGCACAACGCTTGAGGATAGGAAGATAGGAAGATAGGAACACGAAACGCATCCTCCTATCTTCCTATCCTCTCATCTTCCAAACCAAAAAAATATGAATCTCAATAACTTAACCACAAAATCCCAAGAAGCCGTACAGCGGGCACAGCAGTTGGCAACGGAAAATGGAAACCAAGCCATTGAGCTGGGGCATTTGCTGAAAGGCATCTTTGAGGTGGACGACAGTGTAACACCGTTTGTGTTCAAAAAAATGGGCGTGAATTTGAACGTCGTTCGCCAAACCAATGATAGTATTATAAAATCTTATGCAAAAGTCAGTGATAGCACGGGACAATATTTGTCGCGCGGCACGAATGAAGCGATTCAAAAAGCCAATACTTTTTTGAAAGAATTTGGCGATGAATATGTGTCGTTGGAGCATTTACTGTTGGGTATTTTGACTATTCACGACCAAGTTTCCCAAATGTTGAAAGACAGTGGATTGACAGAGAAAGGCTTACGCGCTGCCATTCAGGACTTGCGCAAAGGCAATACCGTGAAATCCGCCAGCGCGGAAGACAGTTATAATGCACTGAATAAATATGCGGTCAACCTCAACGAACGTGCCAAGAGCGGCAAACTCGACCCCGTCATCGGGCGGGAAGAAGAAATTCGGCGCGTGCTACACATTTTGGCGCGTCGCACCAAAAATAATCCCATTCTCATTGGTGAACCCGGCGTTGGTAAAACGGCAATTGTGGAAGGTTTAGCGCATCGCATCATCAACGGCGACGTGCCGGAGGACTTGCGCGATAAGGAAATTTATGCCCTCGACATGGGTGCTTTGATTGCGGGTGCCAAATATCAGGGCGAGTTTGAAGAGCGCTTGAAATCGGTTATCAACGAAGTCACGGCTGCCGAAGGACGCATTTTTATGTTCATTGACGAAATCCACACGCTGGTGGGCGCAGGCAAGGGACAAGGCGCGTTGGATGCGGCGAATATTCTAAAACCAGCTTTAGCACGCGGCGAACTCCGCGCAATCGGGGCTACCACTTTGAATGAATACCAGAAATATTTTGAAAATGATAAAGCATTAGAACGTCGTTTTCAAACGATTACGGTGGATGAACCGAACGAAATAGATGCGATTTCTATCTTGCGCGGTTTGAAAGAACGCTACGAGACCCACCACAAAATCAACATCAAAGACGATGCAATTGTAGCCGCCGTGCAACTTTCGATTCGCTATATCACCGACCGTTTTTTGCCCGACAAGGCGATTGACTTGATTGATGAAGCGGCAGCAAGGTTGCGGTTGGAAATGAATTCCATGCCGGAAGAATTGGATGAAGTAGAACGCCGGATTCGCCAATTGGAAATTGAGCGCGAAGCCGTGAAGCGCGAAAGTGACGATTTCAAAATTGGTCGTTTGAATGAAGAAATTGCCAATCTCGAAGAAAAGCGCAATGGTTTGAAAGCCCGTTGGGAAAACGAACGCGAAATCGTACTCGGCATTCAAAAGGCAAAATCCGACATGGAAACTCTGAAAAACGACGGTGCTCGTGCCGAACGCGAAGGTAATTTTAGCCTCGCCGCCGAGATTCGCTATGGTCGAATTCCTGAAACGCAAAAACGTTTTGAAGAATATAATGCCAAGTTGCGCGAAATGCAAGACAGCGGTCGCCAGCTCCTCAAGGAAGAAGTGGACGCGGAAGACATCGCCGAAATCGTGAGCAAGTGGACGGGCGTACCCGTGACGCGGATGCTCCAAAGCGAGCGCGAAAAACTGCTGCACCTCGAAGCCGAATTGCACCAGCGCGTGATTGGACAGGACGAAGCCGTGGAAGCCGTGGCGGATGCCATTCGCCGCAGCCGCACGGGTTTGTCGAGTGCGAATCGTCCGATTGGGTCGTTTTTGTTCCTTGGTACAACCGGCGTTGGTAAAACCGAATTGGCGAAAGCCCTTGCCGAAGTGCTGTTCAACGATGAAAACTTGATGACCCGCATTGACATGAGCGAGTATCAGGAGCGGCATTCAGTGTCTCGCTTGGTAGGTGCGCCTCCGGGTTATGTGGGCTACGATGAAGGTGGTCAGTTGACGGAAGCGGTGCGCCGTAAGCCTTATTCCGTGGTGCTGTTGGATGAAATTGAAAAAGCGCATCCCGATGTGTTCAACGTGCTGCTGCAAGTCTTAGACGATGGTCGCCTCACGGACAACAAAGGTCGAGTGGCGAATTTCAAAAATACGATTGTCATTATGACTTCCAATATTGGGTCGGATTTGATTCGCCAGAATTTTGAACGCATCACGGAGAAGAACCAGGAGGAAGTCGTCGAAAATACGAAAAACCTCTTGTTTGAAATGCTCAAGCAAACCATGCGTCCGGAATTCCTGAACCGGATTGACGAAACGATTATGTTCCAACCGCTCACCGCGAAGAACATCCGCTCGATTATCCGTCTGCAAATCAAGCAGTTGCAAGCCGTGCTGCAACAACAGGAAATCACGCTCGACGTGACGCCCGAAGCACTCGACTGGCTCGCCGACGAAGGCTACAACCCCGAATTTGGCGCACGCCCACTCAAGCGCGTGGTGCAGAAAAAAGTGCTCAACGAACTCTCCAAGCAAATGCTACTCGGCAAAGTACAGCCCAAGAGCCACGTGATGTTGGATGTGTTTGATGGGGTGGTGGTGTTTAGGCAGGTGGCGGAGGTGGAGATACGTTCGGAGGAACTAGAAGTTGGAAGTTAGAGGTTGGAAGTACGAGATAAAAAAGTGCCGTCCTGAAGGAATTCGGGGCGGCATTTTTTATTTTATGGCTTCTGTAAATTTTAAAAGATTATAAATTAATAACCCAAACGCAAATAGTGTAGTAGGAAGATACAGTAGCCATAACGTTTTTGAACGCATAACTTTTCCAATACTGTTATTTGGTTTTATTAAATTGACTTCTGAAAGATTCCCTTTTTCATCATAATCCTCTCTTTTGAAAGTGTTTAAATTGTATAGATATTTGGTCACATGAGGTCTGTTTTTTGTTACCCATTTATATAATTCTCGATAAAGTCTTTCTGTACTCAAGAAAAAAGAGTCTAAGTACCAAAAAGTGAACACAATGATAATGAGAAATATGGTCAATATAATCGCGATACGCTGGTCACTTGCAGCACTGGCAACAAGCGAATCATTACCAAAAGCGGCAATAGCACTAATGCCACCTAAAAACCAAGTTTTTACCTGAAACGAATTTTGTGCCATACGCGTGATGACACCTTGGATGAGGTCAAGCTCTTTGTGGAGAGCGGACTCGGTTACTTCGCTATTTGCAGAAAGCTCCAGGCGCTCAGGTATGACAGACTCTATTACTTTTTCTTTTTGCGACGATTTTTTCATGATTTGATTAAACTATTGAACTTTGAAAAGTTTAATGATTTTTTCAACGACTTTCTCTCTAAATGCTCTCACAATCAATAACAAAATTGTAAACAATCCTATTATAAACAAGGTTATTACTTTTATTAAATAAAACCAGTTAGTATGAGATGAATAGGGTATTTTCCATTTACCTTCATCCCACTTATAACCGCTGGTATCACTTGGATATGTAAAAGCTCCAATCCAGTTTGATGTATCCCTCCGACTATTTATTTCTAACTTATAGTTAGATTCTTTTGCCTTTATAAAATCATTGGACTGCATTAGAAAATCTCCTTTTCTATTATAATATTTATGATTATCCAAAAAAATCAATGTATTCGTGAGAATTTTATCTTCTGATTGTTGAGAGAACATCTCAGGGTCATATAAAGTGTGAGGAAAGTAAATTGTAACTTGGCTGATATAACTTGTATCCCCAAGGGCTACCAGATTTTCCATCCCTTCGATAGCAAACTTACCCTCGGTAACCGTTTTTATGGAATCTATAAATTTAAGAAGTGAATCCCTACTAATTAGGTTTTCCCTCTTCTTGTTATTTGTAATGAAATTGTCAATTGAATTATCAATGTAGTCGCTACTAAAAAATTTCTTCTCTTCCACCGTAGTATTTATAATTAAAGCCGGTTCCACTTTTCCTGTAAACTTGTAATCGTCCTCAATATCCAAATCATCATCTATTGTACCTTCTGAAACAAGGTGATGCGCGTGAACACTACCACCGTAAAATTCAAATGCGTCGTCTCCAGATTTATAAACCCACACATGGTCAATTTTTGTTCCAGAACCTACCCCTGCTAAGGAAAGCCCGTTAAATGCTTTATCTTCTTTTTGAACAATGTTCCCAGCATACTCTATTCTCACATATTGAAATATACCACTGTTATGAGTGCTTTTAGAACCCCCAAATGTTATATTTGAACTATCTTTTTCCTCATTAAAAAACTCTAAACTACTTGTTTTTGAACTATCTTCAGCTATTGGTGCTTTTCCACAAATAGTGATACCTCCCCAGAAGCCTATTAAATCTTTACTCTCATGATTTTTCAAACGAGGAGTAAATACAATTGGATTATCACGAGTTCCTTCTGCTATTATAAATCCACCTTGAGCAATAGTTAAGCTAGAATTTTCATCCGTATATATTATTGCCCCCGGTTCAATTTCTAGAGTATCTCCTTCCTCCACGAAAATGTTTTCCATTAATAAATATGGTTTTCTGTACCAACTTGTTTTTTTTAGTTTTGTTGTTTGATTCAACTTAATGACATTATATCGTACATGTTTCCATTTTCCTGAAGTTATTAAGAACAAAAGTCCTATTGCAATAAGTATAGTAAAAACTATAGGAATCACTATCCATTTAGTTTTAGTTGAACGTGCTTTTCGTATAGCCTCCTTATTCTTCTCCCTCTCTTCTTCTATTCTTTTTCGCTGCTCTTCTTTTTCTTTTTGTGTCGCCTCAAAGTCAGACACCCAGTCTTGAATTTCTTCAAATTCTTTTCTAAATTCCTGAACATCTTTGTGGCGTTCATCAGGGTTTTCATTCATCTCTTTTTTTAAAAGCCATTTTACTTTTCTGGGGAGTTCGGGTGCGTTTGTTATCTGTTCAGTAAACTTAGCTCTTTCTTCTTTTACTTTTTCAGGCTGGTTTCCTTTGAAGTTTTTATCCGCATATTCTTTAAAAACCTCTGGTTTCCTTAATAAAATACCAGCAATGGTGGCTCCCAAAGAATAAATATCCGCTTTTTTAGCATCTTCAAACTTGAAATGCTCGTCCACTTTTTTGAATCGCTCAGGCGCATCGCAGACGCTTCTACCGGGGGGGACATCTTTCTTGTCTTCGTCTAATGCCAATATTTTTTGGATGGCTAAACTATCTTCTTCCTTATCCTTATTACCATTGTAAGCTCTGTCAAAATCGGAGAGGATTAGTTCATAGTCGTTATTCAAATAGTTTATATGGATATTGGAAGGCTGAATATCTAAGTGAGCAATTCCCTCTTTATGCAAAAGCTCTACGGTTTCTATTAACTTTAAAAAGAAGACACGGCTTTTATTCCAATTGTTTTTGTTAATTTCAGTAGCGAAAAATTTTAAATCCTTCTTTAAAGCCTGTCTATTTTCATTTGTTAAATCTTCTTCGATATCATCTTGAATATTATTTTCACTTCTGCGTCTCGGAGGAAATAAAATGCCCTCCAAGTCGCCACAATTATTAAAAGCCGTTGCAAACCAACTTGTCTTGTTTCCTTTTTTGGAACTTTCAACAATTTTGGGAAACCCTTTTATTTCTTTATTATTTGGTAGATTCTTTAAAATCCCCATTTCCCAATCTATTCGTTTCTTTAGCTCCTTTGGAGCATTTGCAGGTACTTCTTTTATTACTACTTGATTCTTTTCTCGAAAATCCCATCCTATCCAAACATCTTTAGCTGACCCAGGTATCAAGTCAATAAATCCCGCAAATCTATGATTGAAGTTTTCAGGAAATCGAGTCTTTGACACATCAGGTTTCTGATTATTCTCATCAAATTTGAAAAAAACGCGTCCATACGTCTCTTTATCTTTACATTTTTTAAGAATTTTCTTTGTTGCTGTATCTTCAGGGATATTTAAATCTTCGAAGTATTTTGACCACGATCCAAATTCATCTTTCGTGGTATTTCTTACATCTTTATCTTTTATTCTATCAATTATTTTCTTTATCTCATTATTCATAATTTAACTTTTAGATTGCTCTATAGGAATACGGATAGCTAGGTAAGTTTCTAGTATTTGAGGTAAGCGACAATCACCAATTAAAACTGGATAAATATTCTTTCCTTTTGCCCTGGCTCTCCCTACTGTATAATACAGCGTGGGGCGTACTGGGTAATCCTTTGAAATCAATAGAATGAGATGCGCACAAGTATCAATTTTTTCGTCAAGTTCCTTTACTTCAATATACTCTCCTATACTAGATGAATTTTTTTGCTTAGAAATTTTCAAAGGTTTTAGCTCAAATAAGTCTATATTATCGCTTCCTAACGCTTCTTTTAATTGTTTATTAATGGATTCTATTTTTGACTTATCATCAGCTGAATAGCAAACAAGTGTCTCTTTTGATGAGGGAATATAAGTACTCGATGATTTAGGCAATTTAGGCTTAACATTATTTAATGAGATAATTTCAATTGTCTTATTTTTAGCACGAGCTATTCCGAATTCGTACCAAACCCACTTAGCTTTTATAGAATGTTCTGAATAGAAAAGTAAAAGTATTTCACAAGCCTCGATTCCTTCTTCAATTTTCCGAATGATGAAATCACCACCTGTCAATTCTACATCATCGATGAAAAATATATCTCCTAATTTCTTTTTTAATTCTTCTAAATACACATCAACAGTGGCTTTATCTTTCTGAGCGTAACTTACGAAAATTTGTCTGGACATATAACTTTATGGGTTTAATAAAGGTCTAATTTAGCAAGTATGAATTAAATATACAAAGATGCTATATTAAGTTAATGTTAACATTTTATAGAAAAGTATGAACATGCAAAAATGATTATCTTCAACCCACAAACCGAAATGATTATAGCATGGAATCAACAAATTATATCAGAATTATTCACATCACCGAATACCCCGCACCGAAGGATACTGAAAGCCCAGCACTATATTAAATTTAAGAATTTCTTCTGACAGCTAAAAGAATATTTTACTTGTTATGTTTTGAAATTTTCCATAGCTTTTCTTCTCAAAATCCGCTGTATTTGTATAAACCCGCCCGCTCAAGCGCGTAGTACAGAAAAAAGTGCTCAACGAACTCTCCAAGCAAATGCTACTCGGCAAAGTACAGCCGAAGAGCCATGTGA
>CAZJXN010000190.1:0-8824 GCA_964549655.1 uncultured Saprospiraceae bacterium | reverse complement strand
GATGCCGCTTTGATGCAATTGAAATTTCCAGAGCGCGTCACCTTTGATTTTGCGAGTGGAAAAGCCACCGTGCGCGAAGCGGGTGAAATATTTGCCACTTTATATGGCTCCACTTATCATTTGATTCGGAATAATGACCCTGCCTATTTTCATAAAGATTATAGTCGCTTAGTGATTCCATATTTACCTGAAACGCCTGAGTTTGCCATCACCGATTGCCGTTCCAGCTTGGTGAATTTGAGTGGACTTTCTAAAATCGTTGCCGCAGGTTGGGCATTGCCGGTGGTACAAATGGACACCAATGAAATAGGTGACTCGAAAGGTCCCGGCGGCATTTTTATGGAAGTCAAAGGTGAAATGCAAATGCGCTGGGCGGGCTTGCAAGGTGGTACTTTGACCGTTCCCAAACAGCGTTGGTTGTTGGAGAATGGTTCAATTGCACTAGTCGGCACGATGACTGGTAATTCTTTGATGGAACAAAGTTTTCAACTCTGGCAAGAAGATATCTCGGTGCGCGAGCAAAAAGTACGTTCTGAAATTCAATTGCGCTATAATCAAGCTGCACCTATTTATTACATCAGTTTGCAGGAAGGACACGAGCTTATTTCTACCAAAGGTGCAGCTTCTGCAAATATTGAAAAGCCCGTTGCGACGGACGGAATGCGGCTGAAAATAGAAACGACGCAAACCGCGATTATTCTCAGCGACAAGCAAGGCGAACGAAGCGTCATCCTGGGCGAAAGCCAAATCATAAACACCTGGCGACAACAAACCCACGAAAACCTACCGCCCGCCTTTTCTGTCGCGCTCCACAACGCTCTTTTCAAGGTCTTGCCCGTAGATTTTATACTATTAAATGGAAAACTGGAAACCGAAAACACGGTAAAAAGTGGCACTTGGACGGTGGATTTGCCCATTAATTTTGCCATGCCGACCTTACCTGATCCATATGTAACGAATTTTCTGCCGCCTTCCTCCCGCCAGCAAGACGTGGTAATAGGTCGGCAATATTTGCGCTGTAATGTGAAATGGGAAGCCCCAGAACAGCCGATTCTATCTTTCAAGCTGGATCAAAGAGAATCCGATGCCATCTATCCATTCCAAAATCTACGCGGTGCCATCGCGCCTTATGATAACAACGAACGCAACCTGAATCGCCCAGCTTTCAATGCTTTGGACACTTTTTTCCGGCGGAGTGTGGAGCCTACTCAGTTTCGCATTATCAATAATTTTGAAACGACTTACCTGCTTGATGTATCCAGCAATGCCGACCGCTGGGGCGTGGGGATTGATTTTAATTTACGCGCTGACCCGAATAATCCGAATAAACCTTTGTCTCCGGTACAAATAGAGGGCTTGGATGTGGTACTACCCGCCAATCGCGTTCGTGCTTTTCTGCTGCCGCAACACCAGTGGGAACCCGTGAAAAATATTGGTAATCCAAATGTGCTGGAACCCAATGTTAAACCGGAAGTACGCTACCAGGATGATGGCTGGGCGACTTTGATTGGTTCGCAAAGTGTAGCCTTAGTACCGGTCGCGCCAAGGGAAGTGACCAATCATTTAGTCAATACTTTCCAACAGCAAAAAGGGGAAGCCGCCGCGCGATTTACGTTGCCTTTCGGAATCGTAGCTGCCGCAAAATTCAAACAACGCACGCCTTTAGCACTGCAAGGTACTTGGGCAACGCTAGATTTAAATCAACCGATTTTTACCTCTAAAGGACTGAATGGTGGGTTGCAAGTGCAAGCCGTTTCTCATATTAGCAATCTGCCGATTCAGGTTATTCCAGGTGGTTTCAAGCCGCCGCAAGCGACTGCCTCGCCTTCTTTTCCCGGCGCGACGTATCAAACTACTATACCTTCCCATGTAAATCCCGCTAAACAAATCAGTATGTTGGGCGAGAAGGAAGGACCGGTTCATACCATTTTCAATAATGTATTTTTCAATGATAATGATACTCGAAAAGTACCGCTTGAACGAGTGGATTTTGCGGGATATGGTGCGAGTATTTTTAGCCGTTGGGAAGACCCGAATGCAGCAGTGGCGGATGTAAGTCAGGTTATTTTCAACACATTTGTAGGTCGCACAGCATTAGAAATTGTACAAGTCAGAAGCATTTTGTTCCCTTGGGGTATTCGAGTGGTACGCACGATTACGATGGAGCGGCAAGGAAATGCAGTTGTCACGCGCTACGATAGTGGGTGGCAAGCGGTTACGCCCGGCGTGTTTGATTTTTCTTACAAACGCAAAAAAATTGTAAACGGTCAGGAGACAATTGACTCGGTTCCAAATCCATATTCCTTCCATTCGGGAGCGGTACATGGTATTTATGATGTAACAAATATTCGGGATACGCCTACTTTATTTAACATCAACAAAGGGAATCCTGCGACGAATGTGATGATGCAAGGTGTTTATTTCGATGGCGATGCGGAAATGTCTTATGTAGAAACCGGTGGAATGCCTACCGCTGCTGCTTCGCGCAAACGTGTACCCAGTCGGGGGCAGTTTGGTTTCATCCAACTAAGTCCTGCGGGTGAACTCATTTCCAAAGAAGAATTTCAAAAATTATTAGAATCACAAGGCGGCACGCTCGGCGGTCCGATAGATTGTGTTTTGAATATTGCCAATACCGGTCAAAAAATGCGCGTACCTCGCGTGGATGTTGGCTTTAGTGACACCACTGAATTCGTCTGCGCACCGCGTGGTTCGCTGGTTTTACCGAATGATGGCTCTTGGAGTACCGTGAAACATTTGCGAAAATCTTCCGGTGCAGTCGTAGCTCTGGCTCCGCACGATCCGGTTCCTTTAATTCAAAAAAATGGCGATGCGCAGTTGCGTTTTGCGAATCCGATTGATTTGCTCAGAGCCGCTGACCCACAAATCGCGTATTGCATTCTACAATCTACTGGCACGCAGAAAGTATTATTTTCCAATCCGTTTGTAAAAGAAGGTGCAGCGCTGTTGCAAAGTGAAATTCCACGATTAGCGGATTCCTACCGTTTGTGTAAGTCGAATAGTTTATTTCCCGACCCGAATACTTGTTTACAACTCTTTGACGGCTGGACGGGCGGTTTGGATATTTTGGCGAATGCAGCGGGTTTGAAAGGTAAATTGCAAAAGAAAGTCACCAATCCAGCGGAGAAGGAATTTGATTTGTACAAAAGTGGGGATTTTAGAATTTACATTGCTTACGAGGGAAAAGATGCGGGCGAACTCGTGCCTTCGCCGAGCGATATTTCGATTGACATTGATTCAACGGCTGCCAATCTAACGGAACGCTGGAAAGCGCCCATGAAGAAAATAGCGTTGAAAACCGACCTCTGGATTTTCAAACCACTCGTCACGATTTATTCTGATTTTGAATCGGAAAATGGCGCAAAACCAGCTTTCAAAGAACCGAAATTAGAATTTGGTCCTGCCTTACAGCCATTCGTAAAAATGTTGCAAATGCTCGCCTCGCTCAAAGCCGGTAAGTACGCAGACGTGCTAAAAGATGGACTCGAGGTAGCGATGAGCAACTCGCCCGATAGCTGGGATTACAAATTTCACGCGATGCTCGATATTCCGCTGCTCAAATTTCCACCCGATATAGAACCATTTGACCCTCAACTAAAAACGCCCCCATTCATTCTCGAAATATCCCTTCGATTGGGCGTTTATTACAACGAACGTTTCCCCATTCCTGGCAAAGCCGCGCCACCTGCACCTTCACATGGCGCATTCGTAGAATTGACGGGGGTCGTACACGTGCAATTGCTCACGCTCGCAGTCGCGGCGGCGTATGCAGTCGGGCAGGTGACGCTTGGCGCGTACATGGACGTGAAGTCGGGCGAGCTGGCGTTTCGGGTGAAAATGGGTTTTGGCGTAGAAATTATTGTGTCTATTCCGGTAATCGGCACAGTAAGCGTCTCGTACATGATGGGCATGGATTTCATTCTACCCAAAGACCTGGCGAGCTTTACGATTGGCGCATTCCTGCAAATTCGTGGACGCATTGAATTGTTGGGCGGCATTGTCTCTGCCGAGTTGCTCATCGAAGCTACCGGTTACATAAGTCACAGCGGCGAGCGCACTGATTGTGTCGCCACGCTTACGTTCTCAATTCACATCAGTATTTTATTTGTTTGTAATATCAATATTGGACATTCCTGGCAGGAGAACATTCGTATGAGCGAAAATCTTCCGGGATTGGATTAATGTGCTGATCCCGCCAATTTGCTGATCCCGCTTTACGGGACGAGTTATGCTAATTACGCAGTACGAGGACATGAACACTTGAACACATTAACACACAAACACAACCAACATGAACCCATTTTTCTTATTTTCGATACTGACCTTTCCACAATATTTTAAAGATAATGTGCTGACCGTTCGCGTGGTGATTTTTCCGCGTTTGAATCCTTTTAAACCCTTAGATGGCGACGGCGGCGTGGAGAAGGCATTTGCGGAAGCGAATTTTAAATTTCGTGCATTGCTGTTCAATAATCCTGACCAGTTTCCGATTACGAATCCGGCAGTTGGTACATTTACGGAACACGTTTTCCCAGCAGCATTTACGCTTCCCGCGAATCGAGGCGATTTATACAATGAATTAAAAACCTATTTGCAAATTGTAGATGATGCGCCAACCCAGCAGTTTGACGGTGGCGGTGCGCCGCCCAAAGTGGCAATTAAAAAATATTTGACCGAGAGTTATCGCTCATCGTTTGCATTTTCGCGTCCGCGCACGCCATTTTGTGTGACCGATGATAGTTTCCATTGTGCCATTAAAAATCCGAAAAAGCCTGATCCAGGTTTTAAACAATCGCCGGAGGACATTACTTGGGCGAAAGCCTTTGCCTGGTGCTTGCGTAATTACCATTTGTCCGAAAAATTGGGCTTGATTTTACAAGCCGATATTCCATTAAATGCTGATTTTTTCAAAGACGGCGGTTGGGTTCATGTTGATCTGGCGAATGACAGCGATTATTTTAATTTACCGGCTTTGCCCAATGCGCGTCGTTTGTACGCCGCTCGCATTCCGGCGTTGACGGTCGAGCGTTCCTTGTTCGCGCCCGTGGTTTTTCCTGTGCAAAGTGTAGCGCCTGCAACGGGCGGATACGACGAATATTTCCGCGAAGCCGCTGCTTACGACGATGGTTTTACCAAAATTGTACACAGTGCGCAGCCCATCAGCCAGCATTTGTTGAATGAAAAAGTAGAAGCCAATCACCAGCCACCGCTCAAAGATTTGGGGATTCGCTTGGGTTGGGATGACGAGCAGATTGCCATCTGGCTCAATCGCGCCGTGAGCGGCAACACCAAATTTAATGGCATAGATGCACTGTACAACGCGCCCCAACTCGGTGTTTTCCAATATCGCATTGATACGCGTTTGGTGGATAAGTTGAATCAGCCGCTCGTTGCCTGGACTTCCTTGAATCAAGTAGAATACATCGGCGAAACCGAAAAAACATTAGATAACTTGATGGCGGGCTTTACAGGCGAATTAGGTGTAGAAGTGGCTCCGGTGCAAATGAATGGCGAGCAGAAAGGAGAATTTTGGTTGCCGATGTTTTTCTCGCAGTGGTATGGTCGTTCGCTGGTGATTCCTGATGAAAAAGCTTTTGAATTACAAGTAGAAGAAAATTTTAAAAATCATCAACCGAGTCGAAAATATAAGCCATTAGGTTTGGAAAATGTGCCTTTGCAATACGGCAAACGCTACGAATTTCGGGTGCGCCTGAGTGACATGAGTGGTGGTGGACCCGATGTGACGCGCGAACCCGCGTACAGTGCGCCCGCGCCAACCGTTGTGCAAGGTTTTAGAAGATACGTGATTCCCCGACCCGTGGAGATTTTAAATTTGCCAAAAACCAATGATCCTGTAAATCCGCAAACCGTTTATCAGATTCAGCGTCCGCGCTTGGGCTATCCGGCGTTGTTATTTACAGAATTTGGCGCAGCAAAAGCCTGGGAATTATTGTTGCAAGACCGTGCCGAGGTGAAAGCTAAAAATCTTGAAATTGGCGATACGGCGATGCACATCAACCGCGAATACGGCTGGTACGACCCAGATGTGGCGACTTTTGAAATACAGGTGGAAATGAAAGCCCTGGCGATGGATAATTTTGGCTCGGCTGTTGCCCAAGCACTGCAACTAAAAGACGGCACAGAAAAACGCATCACCTCGGCGGAAGGCAAAAGCAATTTTATTTTATTGTACAAAACGATTCGCAACTTTGAAGCCGCCAATCTCGACGTACCGGAATCCTTGGGCAATCCATTCGATTTGAATTTAGAATTCAGAGATATTCCAACCTTAGCATTTGGCGACGGCTTTGATACTTGGGTGAAAACCACTTTTGCAACGGAAACACCCGAAGGCAATCTCGTGCTTCCAACTGCACGCGACATTCGCATTACGCTGACTCCGCTCGGTAAAGCCGATCCAGACGAAACGTATTTTGGTGCAAAATGGGCAGCGCGTGGCAAGTCCATCCAATTCAATACTCGTGCGGCTTCTAAGGTCGAACAAAACCTTTTTACCAAAGATGCTTTGCCTGTGAATCCTGCGGATGTGTGGCGCTGCATTTATTTGCAACCTGATGCTTATCCGACCAGCAATCAACAGCAGCAAGCCGTCACGAAAGGTACGCCCGCCGCAGCCTCCGGCGATATGGTACAACTCTTGGCAAATGCGTTGCGATTAGAACCCAAAGGCATGAGTCTGATTGCTAAAAAAGGTCGGCGTGCTTTATTCGCTGCTGCGAAAGAAATTCGGCATACGTTGGCACCCGATAATTCGTCCATCACCTTCAGTGGAAAAGCGGATTTAAGCAATCATTGGTTATCGGTTTTGTCTTTAACGCTGCACCGCGACTGGACTTGGGATGCGCTGGACATCAATGCGTTTGAAATTAAAAGAAGAAAAAAATTCACCCGCGCCGCTGATTTTGCCGATTGGGAAACCGTTGGTTACATTCAAACCGGCAATGCGATAAATGTGCAGGCATTGGAAGAACCCGGTCCCGACCGCACTTATACAGAATTGTATTTTATAGATGCAGTGGAACCGAAACCGACGGCTGGAAATTTTCCTGATACCATTGAGTTAGAATATCAAGTTGCGCCGCGTTTTAAAGCGGACCAAAAGCCGACGGATCAAGATGAGCCTTTGCATTTGCAAAATATGACGCTGCCCGTCACGACCAATCCGACGCAAATTCCGAAGATCATTTCTGTTGGTATTGCGCTGTCGCCTTATGTGCGGGACGAAGTGTATGCTTCGACTGAGTCGCGCCAAAAAATGTTGTGGATAGAATTTGAGCAACCGATTGAGAATCCAGATGATATCTACTTTGCACGGGTATTAGCGTATGCGCCTGACCCCGTGTTGTTTGAAGTAAATTTAGCACCTGAACCACCCCAAGTCCACCCGTCTGGCATTCCGTTGACCATTCCAAAAGAGCCGCCCTTACCGATTGAATCGGAAGCGATTCGTACCATTGTATCCGACCAAGCCCACGACCGAAATGGACTCGATGCCATGCAGGAAATGATTCCGGCAACGGTGGAAGAAGGGAAAAAGGCACGTCATTATTTGCTGCCTTTGCCGCCGGGTTTGAATGCGGATTCGAGGGAGTTATTGGGCTTTTTTGTGTATGAATTACGCGTGGGTCATGCCAAAGTATGGTCAACCGCACAAGGACGTTTTGGAGCAGCACTGCGCGTGACGGGCGTACAACATCCGGCGCCGGATTTGACTTGCAATCCGTCCTTGACGAGAGAAACGCTCGATGTCTATGCGCCTTTTGCAACACCGGTATTGAATGGACAAACGCTCAATTATATGGTGCGCGGCAGAGAAGTACCCTGGTTTATCAAAACGACCTTGTGGGCAGTGCTGTATGTACAAGTCAAACAAGCGGATGGCAAAGATTATCGCAATATCCTACTCGACCAACGCCGGATGAATTTGCATCGCTCGCAAGAGATCATTATCACCAATGCGGCTGGACAGCAGACCGTTCTTGCCAATTGGGATCCGAAAGACCCACTCGGACACGCACTTTGGAAACGTCAAGAAATCAAGGAACAACTCCACGCTTACGGCATTCCGCTGGATGCGCCGTTGAGTGTGCTGGCGGTAGAAATGATGCCGACCCGACCGGGCGGTTTTGAGCAGCCTTTGAGTGCAGAGTTGGGAAGAGAGCGGATTTTGCGGACTTCGCCGCTCGTGCCGGTGGATGCGGGGTGTTGTGT
Source organism: uncultured Saprospiraceae bacterium (assembly GCA_964549655.1). Lineage (GTDB taxonomy): Bacteria > Bacteroidota > Bacteroidia > Chitinophagales > Saprospiraceae > JADJNW01. Next base: position 571 of record CAZJXN010000190.1, on the reverse strand, counting down.
GGATTGTTGACGTTAAAAAATGGTCAGATGACTCCAAGTCGTCTGACCATTTGCTTATTGGAGTCAATCCTATGCTTTACTTTCTCAAATAGTGATCGGAGCCATCCAACCAATCCTGACGCGGCGGTGCCCAAGTATCTATCTCCTCTACATCACCTATCATTAGTGCTTCGTGCGGAAGATTGGAGGGAATAACGACCACATCGCCCGGCAATAAATCCATCGTTTGTTCTTTGTGCTCGCCAAACCAGAAACGTATCTGACCCGCAACGACCTGCGTAACTTGCTCATGCACATGGCTATGCAAAGGCACTACAAATCCATCCTTAAAGTGCATTCTCGCTATCATCAATTTTTCTCCGGTGATGATTTGTCGCTTCATGGAGGCGTTGACTTCCTCGATTGTTACTCCATTCCAATTTATTTTTTGTAGCATAAGGGTTATTTTTATGATTTATTTAGATAATAATAAAGAAAATGTCATGATATTTTTGCAAAATTTGTTATTTCTATTAATTACACTGTAAAGTAAGTTTTTTGATGTGCTTTTTGCATAAAAAAAATGTAAGGA
>CAZJXN010000189.1:1865-8874 GCA_964549655.1 uncultured Saprospiraceae bacterium | reverse complement strand
TATTCATTTTGTATTTAATTTTAAACTTCACTTAGAGCTTGATGGAACACGGATTTACGCGAGTGCAACAGATTTAGACAGATTTTTTTTGCACGGCACACGTAGCAAATCATGCAAATCACGCCAATCTTTAAATCACACAAATCACACAAATCATGGTTCAGACGATTTTTGAACATGGATTTACACGGGTGCAACGGATTTGTACGGATTTTCTCTCTTCGTGTATTCTTTACCGCAGCGCGCACAGCGTAAAAAATCATGCCAATCTTTAAATCACACAAATCATGGTTCAGACAGTTTTAAAAATAGTCTGATGACTCCAAAAGTCACCAGACTACTCTTTATGATTCAGACATCTGGCATCTGATGTCTGGCATCTATTTTAATATCCCGGATTCTGTGAAAATCCAGTTTTATTATTGTAAATCAACACCTGCGAATTCGGAATCGGGAAGAGCAATTGAAAATCTTGAATATTGATATTGATTGCTTTCAAAGCATCTTTGGCGGTGCCCGTGCGCAGCAGGTCGTACCAACGCCACGATTCCAACGGTAATTCTAAGCGTCTTTCCAACAAAACAGCATCGCGGAAAGCAGCCTGATTTGCCAAATCCGTAGCAGTATAAGCCCTCAAACCCGCACGCGTACGCACCGCATTCAAACTGGTCAAAGCCTCGCCCGTTGCCTGATAGCCCACTTCATTCAGCGCTTCTGCCACCACGAGCAACACATCGGCGTAGCGCAACACAGGAAAATCGGTACCTACTACATTGGCAGTTGGCTCTTCAAAATATTTCACGGGCGTTTGGTTTTGCGTACCGGTTGGCTTGCGGAGTTCAATCATGGCACGGCGCATATCGGTTGTATCGTATAATTTGCGAAAGGAAGGCTCTATAAAATCCCCAATTTGCGAGGCATAATACAAACCGTGTGATTCAGCAATGTTGGCAGTGGTGAAGCGGACGGCAAACAAAATTTCCTTGTTGTATTCGTTCGTCGGGCTAAATACTTGTGCAACGGTTGGCTGTAAAGCAAAGTCACCGGAACTGACGACTTCGCGCAAAGTGGTCACGGCTTGTGGATATTTCTTTTGCGTGAGCAACACTTTACCAAGCAAACCTTTCGCAGCGCCTGTGGTGATGCGACCTACTTCCGCCGCTGGGTAGGTTTTGGGCAGGTTGCTTGCCGCAAATTGCAAATCAGCTTCGATGGCAGCATAGACTTCAGGAACGGCATTGCGAATGTGCAAACGCGATTCCTCGGTGGTCTCCGCTCTCAACACTAATGGAACAGTGCCCCATAATTGTACCAAATGGAAGTAAGACAGCGCGCGGATGAACTGCACTTCGCCTTTGTAGCGATTTTTCAAGGACTCTTCTATTGTGATATTATCAATGTTGTCTAACACGATATTGCAACGATAAATAGTCAGGTATAAGCGACGCCACACATTTTCATAAATGGTATTTTCAGAACCGGCGATGAAGCGGTCAATGTTGAAACGCAAGCCAGAATTCGCCGAAGGGTCATTGTCAAAGGCATTGTCTGCGCGGTACTCCGTCAAATCTTGAAAATCCCGACCACCATACAAGCTGCCGTTTTGCAAGGACGCATAAGCCGCATTCACGCCATTAAAGACATCACCGGCAGTTTTGTAAAAATCATTCACGTTGGGCTGCGATACCGGCGTGAGTTCCAGAAAATCTTCTTCGCAAGCATTGAATAGCCCGATTATGAGGATTAAAAAGAATAATTTTTTCATTTTTTTAAAATTAAATTGTAATAAAAATTGTCATATTATATTTTGCGCGTGTTACTTAATAAAACACGGATTTTTTTACCCGCTCCCATTTGCGCGCGTTACTTAATGGGACACGGATTTGCGCGGGTGCAACGGGTTGACACGGATTTTTTATATCGTATCAAGATTCAAACTAAATGCACCACGAGCAAGTCTGGCATCTGGCATCTTTTAATCTGGCATCTTAAAAAGCCAGATTTAAACCCACCGTATACGTACGCGCCAATGGATACGTGCCATAGTCTTCACCAGGCGTCAAAGCACTATCCGGGCGGCTGTTTACTTCCGGGTTGTAACCCAAATAATCCGTAAAAGTGAATGGATTTTGTACCGTTGCATAAATGCGTAGGTTATTGATTTTCACACGCTGCAACAAGCTGCTCGGAAACGTATAACCCAGCGTGATGTTGCGAATGCGAGTGAACGACCCATCTTCGAGATGCCAGTTGGAAGTCTGACCATTCGAGCCGGTTTGCAAACGGTTGGCGCGGTTGGTTTGACCATCACCCGGTTGGGAGGTAGAAATCCAGCGGTCCAGTGCGCCGCGCATCAGGTTCATGTTGCCTTCAATGTTGTAAATGTAACGACGCATCAAATTCAAAATCTTCTGACCTTGTGCACCTTGCACGGCAGCACTCAAATCGAAACCTTTGTACGTCAAATTCAAAGAAGCACCGTAAGTATAATCCGGCTGGTAGTTGCCTTGATTGACGCGGTCCGTTGCAAAGTCAATTTTACCATCGCCATTCACATCAACGAAACGGAAGTCGCCCGGGCGCGCATTGGGTACGTGCGGGTACGCATCAATTTCTGCTTGCGTGTTAAAAACGCCGTCGTAAACTGGATTGTAATAATTTCCAATAGATTCGCCGGGTGCCGTGCGCCAAAGCGTTACGCCTGTACCACCTGCGGTGAGAATTTGTGGTACGTTTTCGGCAAGGCTGATGACCTCGTTTTCGTTACGAGCAAAGTTCGCGCTGATAGACCAGCCAAAATCGCCGATACGGTCTTGCAGGTTCAGCGTCGCTTCAAAGCCTCTATTTTCTACTTCTCCAATATTTCGCAATTCAGTCGTAAAACCGGAAGTCATCGGAACAGGTACGTTCAATAGTAAGTCGGTCGTATTCGCAACGTAGTAATCCAATTCTAAATAAATCGCGTCATTGAACAAGCCAAAATCTAAACCAATGTCCACACTGTTCGTTCTTTCCCAACCCAAGTTTGGATTAGAAGAAGTGACAGGTGCCAAACCGCTATTGATAACCGTACCACCCAACACATAATTATCGTAGGCAAGCTGACCAATAGAACCATAGTTTGGAATCTGGAAATTCCCCGTCACACCATAGCTGGCGCGGAGTTTCAAGTTGCTCAAGAATTTGCTACCCGCCAAAAACGGTTCGCCAGAAATACGCCAGCCGACCGAAGCCGATGGAAAATAACCCCATTTCGTATCCGTGCCAAAACGCGAAGAACCATCTGCTCGAATGGCTGCTGAAACGTAATATTTATCTGCATAATTATACTGTACCCGACCTAATCCAGACAGCAACGACCACGCCTCTTCAAACGAGCTACCAGCCGTTATCTGACCGGCGTTCAAGGTTTGCACTAAGTCATTTGAAAAGTTATTGGCGGTGATATCGTTGGTGTTAGATTGCTCTCTTTGCGCAGAGAAACCGGCGATAGCGGCGATATTGTGTCTACCAAAAGCCGTGTTGTAATTCAATAAATTTTCAACTAACCAGTTGGTTGTGAAGCGTGTACGAGATGCACCGAGCGGAACGGAAGCACCTTTGCGACCCACGGTTTCCAACGTAGAAGGACGATAAAAATCCCGACGGAAGTTTTGAATGTCCGTACCAAAAGACAAGCGATACGTCAGGTTTTTTAGAATGCTATATTCTGCGTAAGCGTTACCTAACAAGCGCAAATGATCGAGATTATCTTCTGTCAAATTGGCGACTGCTACTGGATTCAAAAAGTCGGTCATACCGAAGCCCCAAGCATTTGCACCAAAATTATAAGAATTATCTGGGTTGTAAACCGACCAAATCGGCGAAATACTCAACGCCAAACCAATGATTCCTTCGTCAAACCAAGGACCCTCGGAGTTCACCAAATCATGTTTAGTCAATGCTGGATTCAAATTCAAACCCACTTTCAATCTGCCGGAAGTCAAGTCCATATTGAAACGACCGCCATAACGCTTGAAACCAGAGCTAATCACCAAGCCCTGCTGGTCCATAAATTCGCCAGAAGCGTAATAACGTAAGTTGTCTGTGCCGCCGGAGATGGAAATCGTGTGATTTTGAATCGGTGCTTCCCGATAGATTTCATCCTGCCAATCCGTATTTGCCAAACCAGCAGTTGCATTCAAATAAGGCGACACCTGCGGCGGAATCAACACAGCAGGTTGACTGGGTACGTTTTTGGCTCTTGTCTCATTGTTGTCCGAATCTTGTCCTGCTGCAAAACGGTCTTTATAGCTGTTATTTCGACCTTCAAAGTTGATTTGCGACCATTCGTAAGCGTTTAACATATCAATGCGCTTGGTCGTTTCCTGAATGCCGTAGTACGCATTGTAAGCAATAACTGGCTTGCCCGACTTTCCTTTTTTGGTCGTAATGAGTACCACGCCGTTCGCACCACGCGAGCCATAAATCGCCGCCGCCGAAGCATCTTTCAACACCTGAATGGACTCAATATCGGTCGGATTCAAGGTAGAAAGCACATTAATCGGATTATCAGAATATTGGCTGCCTGGGCGTTGCCCCGTCGCACGACCGTTGTCATTAGAAATCGGCACGCCGTCAATCACGTATAAAGGTTCATTCCCTGCTGTAATCGTCCCGACTCCACGAATGCTCACCGATACGCCTGCGCCTGGCGAACCCGAAGTTTGCTGCACTTGTACGCCTGCGAGTTTGCCAATCAAGGCTTGGTCAAAACTATTTACTGGCTGGTCTCGGATGTCTTTTGAACTCAAAGTTGCCACCGCCGTTGTGAGGTCTTTTTTTTGCTGTGTACCGTAACCGATGACCACCACTTCACTCAATTGCGCCGCGTCTTCCTCTAATTGTAAATCAATCGTACTTTGACCGCCGATTATAATTTCTTGTAATTTGTAACCCACGAAGGAAATCACCAGTGTGGTCGCATTTTCGGGTACGTTGATACTATATTTACCTTCAAAATCGGTAGCAGTGCCTGCGCTCGTGCCTTTCACTTGCACGGTAGCACCCGGCAGTGGCTGGCTTTTTTCATCAGTGATGATACCCGTGATGGTGTTTTGTGCAAATGCCTGCCAACCCAAAAGGGTAAACAGTACAAGCAGCAAACTCGAACGGAAAGCCGCTCTTTGTTGCATTGTTGTAATAAATTTCATAAAATAGTCGTGTTTAAGTGATTGAATTGAATGCGTAGTTGCCAGTATTCTATGCTAGAACTTGGACTTTTTTTGAAAACTTAAAGGTATAAAATGAGTGTTAACTGTGGGTGAGAAGTAAATTAAGAGTGCGTTAAGTAAGCAATTGGTGAAGAGTAAATGGTGATTGGTTTTAAATATTTTGGAAGTAAGAACTGATTGAAAAATACACCTACTTTTGTCTTTAAGCGCATATTTAAAAATTAAAAGCATATTAGCATATTAGCACATTAAGTTATGTTGCAAATCAAATCCTTTTCCGACAGCGAGGTTTTACCTTATTTAGATAATTTAGCCGAGTTGCGTCTCGAAGTTTTTCGAGAATTTCCATACTTGTATGATGGCGACCGCAAATGGGAAGAAGCTTATTTGAATCAATTAGCAACTGCGACGGATACGGTTATTGTGGTAGCTTTTGATGGTGATAAAGTAGTAGGTGCATCTACTGGACTCCCGATGACGCATGAAAGTGTGGAGGTACAAAAACCTTTTTTGGAAGGTGGTTATGATGTTTCTAAAATCTTTTACTTTGGCGAATCGGTGTTGCAAAAAAAGTATCGAGGTCAGGGAATTGGAGTTGAATTTTTTAAGCACCGGGAAGCGCACGCGCGGCGATTGAATCAATTTGAAGTCCTTACTTTTTGTAGTGTAATGCGTGCGACTAACCATCTTTTACGCCCGAAAGATTATGTGCCGCTGGACGATTTTTGGAGAAAGCGTGGTTTTGAACCAACGGAACTGATTTGTTATTTGACTTGGAAAGAGGTGGGGGAAACAAAGGAAAGTGCCAAGCCGCTACGCTTTTGGTGGAAGCACTTGTGACGGGATGAGAATATGATTTTTTACTTTTCTCTCTGTGCTTGCCCTTATTACTCAATAGAACACGGATTTTCAAGGGTGCAACGGATTTGGACGGATTTTTTCTCGTTACACCTTCACTTATTGCTTGATAGTACCCGAATTTTTTCGTTTTAAAATTGATTTTGACAAGTTACCTTTTGACAAAATATTCGTCACAAACTTGTTAACCAATTTTATATTATTGAAATTTAAAAACAATGCTGCACAAAGAATTAACCGAAGTCATTATTAAATCATTTTACAAAGTTTACAATACAATGGGTTACGGTTTTTTGGAAAAGGTGTACGAAAACGCGCTGGCAAAGGAAATTAAGAAAGCTGGATTGGATTGTGTGCAACAAAAGCAAATAAAAGTGTATTACGAACAAGAAGAAGTAGGGATTTATTATGCAGATTTGCTGGTAGCGGAAACAATTGTGATAGAAACAAAAGCCGCCCAATCGCTTTGCGAAGAACATGAATGTCAGTTGGTCAACTACCTCAAGGCAACAGAATTGGAAGTAGGTGTTTTACTCAACTTTGGTAAAGACCCCAAGTTTGTCAGAAAAATTTACACGAACGATAGAAAAAATGGGATCCGAATTTATACTGATTGGACGATTAAGCGACAAACGCCACCTATCGAATACTAATCCCAGTATTCAGTTGGCAGTTAGTAATCAATTGATTGACAGAATTTTGAAATATTTTAATACGCAGTTTTAATTTTATTTTAGTATAATATTATAGAAAAAGCTGTGTTCTGTCACATAATACACACAAGCATAAAGCGTAAAAAATCCGTGTCAACCCGTTGCATCCGTGAACATCCTTGTTCCAAAGTCATAAGCGCACCTAATAACGAGAAAAAATCCGTTTTTATCCGTTGCATCCGTGAACATCCTTGTTCCAAAGTCATAAGCGCACCTAATAACGAG
>CAZJXN010000189.1:0-1765 GCA_964549655.1 uncultured Saprospiraceae bacterium | reverse complement strand
CCGTTGCATCCGTGAACATCCTTGTTCCAAAGTCATAAGCGCACCTAATAACGAGAAAAAATCCGTTTTTATCCGTTGCATCCGTGAACATCCTTGTTCCAAAGTCATAAGCGCACCTATAACGAGAAAAAATCCGTTTTTATCCGTTGCATCCGAGAAAATCCGTGTTCCAAAGTCATAAGCGCAAGTGTAACAGGAAAACAAAATGTTTTTATAAATTTTTATTATGAAAGACAATGCTCAATCTGGCTCCGTCACCACCTCTATCGAAAATGGTACTGCCATCATCGAATTTTTTCATCCAGCGCACAATTCGATGCCCAGTTCGCAATTATCAAAATTAACCGAAGCCATTCAAGCAGCAGGTGCAAACGATGCTATAAAAGTCATTGTTTTAAAAAGTAAAGGTGACCGAACATTTTGTGCCGGTGCGAGCTTTGACGAACTGGCTTCTATTCAAGATTTTGAAACCGGAAAACGTTTTTTTCTGGGTTTTGCAAATGTGATCAACGCCATGCGAAAATGTCCGAAGTTTATCATCGGGCGCGTTCAAGGCAAAGCGATTGGCGGCGGCGTAGGACTGGCAGCAGCGACGGATTATTGTATGGCGACGCATCATTCTACTATAAAATTGAGTGAATTGGCGGTGGGAATTGGTCCATTTGTGGTCGGTCCGGCAGTGGAGCGCAAAGTCGGAGAATCCGCTTTTACGCAATTAGCAATCAATGCAACGGAGTGGCAAACGGCAGAATGGGCGAAGGAAAAGGGTTTGTACCATGAAGTTTTTGCAAGTATTGAGCAACTGGATGCTTATATTTTACACTTGTCAGAAAAATTGGCACAATCCAATCCTGAAGCGATGCGGCAATTGAAAAAAGTGTTTTGGGAAGGCACGGAACATTGGGAGAAACTATTGGCAGAACGTGCTGGAATCAGTGGACGATTGGTGTTGTCGGATTTTACAAAAAAGGCGATTGAAGCATTTAAACAAAAAGGGTAATGGGGTGATGGGTTTATCTCTTATTTCTTGCACCTAAATAAGAATCTCAATCTCTCACCCTAAGACTTAACCTTAAATAAAATGGCAAACTTCGACCTGATTCGGCAGCAATTTATGGAAGTGGTTGACAATCAATTAAAAGCGGACAATCCTAAAAAGACACGCCAGACTTTGAAGCGTTTGCAAGGTCTGGGTTATTCGGAAATAGAAGCTAAATCCTTGATTGCGCAATGCGTTGCTGCTGAGATGTACAAGGTGCTTGAATCCAATGAACCTTACAATGCGGTGCGTTATGTTGCTACCTTGCATAACCTACCCAATCCGCCGTCTTCCGCAGAAGTGCAACAGTGATTGAGCGATTCGGAAAGTTGATGTAATAACTGTGTTCGGAGAATATTCTCACTCTCCTTTGCTATTAAACCATTCGCCTACCCATCCCTATAATCAAAGTGTTTCAAGTGGAAGTAGTTAAATGCACGGGAACAAAAGTTTATCTATAAAAATCCGCGAAAATCCACGTTATCCGTGTCATCCGCGTTCCAATTAATGCGATACGGGCTACAAAAAGTGCAAAAATCTTTATGTAAATAATTTTTTGTTCCAATGTATTAAAACCGAAGCGATGGAAGTTATGATAGAATCATTATTTACAAATATAATATTGTACTTTCCAAAAAAAACAAGAAGTCAGTCGTGTGTTCCATGTTAATTTATACTAAAATGAAATTAAAATGGCGTATTAAATTATTTTAAAACCATGTAAAT
>CAZJXN010000188.1:0-8985 GCA_964549655.1 uncultured Saprospiraceae bacterium | reverse complement strand
CAAACCTCTTTCCAACGAGAAAGCAAATAACACCCAAACACCAACTGAAATTGTAGTTGCACACTTGCGTGCCCTTGAAAACGGAGATTGGAACAAGGCAAATAGTTATCTTGCAGAAAGTTATAAAATGAAAATGAAGGGCATGCCTTTTTTTGTAAGCATCAAGAAAAAAGATGCGTTGAGAATGCACAAGGCAAGAAAAACCGCATTTCCAGACTTCAAATTCAATGAAAAAATAGAAAGTACGACCAACAACCAAGTTAAAGTCGCAATCTATTTGACAGGAACCCATACAGGACTTTTGGATTATCCGAAAAATGTAGGCGTACCCAAAACTGCCGCAACAGGTAAAACAATAAATTTACCTTCGGAATATTTTATTTATAGCGTTGAAAACAACAAAATTGTGGACACTTACGGAGAAATCCCAAACGGACACGGACCTAAAGCATTAATGGAGCAATTGGGCATCACGAAATAAGAACTACCGCTAACAGCACCTACAAAAAATTGGCGGTTCAGTGCTCCGCAGACACATTTGTGGTTAATCAAACATTGGTTCTCCGCATCAACATTTGTGGTGAAAATCGCCACCTTCGCCAAGCCGCTCCGCGTTACACGCAACTTTACATCGCATAACAAGTATTGGCAAAATTAAGTGCATCAAAGTCAATATCTTGTGATTTGTATTTACGCACTCCTTAACTTCTCCCATACAATCATTAGCAGCAATTTTGAAAACTAGCCGAACAAAAAGTAAAATGCATTGTCTGATAATTAACGGACAAGCCGAACACCGTATTAAAAAGTAGGCAAAATTTAAAAATGAATAAAAAGAATTTAGTTTTTGCAACACTCATTGTAGGTTTATTGGTTACCTCTTGTAACCAAGTTACAGATAAAGCAAAGGAAGAAGCACAAAAAGCGTTAACACAAACCAACGAAAAAGTCCAAAAGACGATTGATGAACTAGGTTTAGTCTATGTTGAAGAAGGCGCACAAGAAATTATTACTTACGATGAAGTGAACGCTGCACAACAGGCGTGGTGTGATGCTCTGGTTAAAATCGGAAAACTGAAAGAAGAAGGTGGCGATTATAAAGCCTTTGCCGAACAAGTGCTTTCGGAAGCGTATAATTATGATAATGGAAAGGTTTTTTTTAAACCTACATTGGCTTTTGGCGACCAAACATTTAGAAATGATAAAAAAGGAGCACTATCCTATTTTATAGGTGGTGACCCTGCTTATCCAAACGACAAAGGTTTTGCAATGGCACCTTGGGTAAAAGCAAGATACGACAATGCAGGAGAGAAAAATGAGGGTATTCAAATTTATGGTTCCGTAGCCATAACAATGGGTAATGTATGGGTTACAGGTAAAGACGGAAAAGAAGTAATGGTAGACAAAACCTGGGTATTTAAAAAAGGAAAAGACGGTAAGTTGAAAATTATCGTCCATAAATCCGCATTACCATTTAGTCCAAATAAATAAAATAGAAACAGCCTACAACTTACATTTGTAGGCTGTTTTAAAATAAGTTATTATTTTTTATCAACCATCTCACTTCAATTGTAAATATGATAAAGTATTCATCGCTTCTCTTGTTGGTTTTTGTTTTTCTCTTTCAAAGTGCAAAAGCTCAATCTGCTTTAGATTCAATTCAATTGAACAAAGAATTCATTAGTTTAGACGAAGCTCTAAAAAACCCCGAGAATGTTTATAGGCTTAACTTGAGCAACCAAAACTTGCGAATCTCAGATACTATTTGGTCGAAATTTACCAACCTCCAGTATTTGAGTTTGAAAAACGACCACCTCAAACAAATACCAACGGGTATTGGTAATCTAAAAACCCTTAAAGTCCTTGATTTGAGTGGGAATGATTTTAAAGTATTACCATCAACTTTTATTAATTTAACCAATTTGCAAGAGCTATTTTTAAATGATGACAAATACTTCAAGTTTGAAAAAAATATCCCTATTCTAAGCACCCTACCAAACCTAAAATCACTTCACATTGAAAACGATGGCTTGAAATCATTGCCCAAAAGCATTTATAAAATAAGTCATTTGGAGTCATTATACCTTAACAACAACCAATTCAAACACTTACCAGTAGAATTAGAGGGATTAAAAGATTTGCAGTATGTAGATTTTCACGATAATAAGTTCAGGCTGCCAACGCAAGATAAATATATGCAAAACCAAGTTTTTAGATTTAAAATTAGGTTTTAAATGCTACAAATTATTTTAAATAAATATGAATAACATATTCATTTTTACAATTTTGCTGCTCCTTTTTTTTCAAAGCTCATTTGCACAAAATACTCGTCTAAACGACCATAATTCTATTGGTTGGTATAATTATTTTGGAACATTTAAAGTGTCCGAAAAAATTGGCATTCATACGGAATATCAATTTCGTAGAAATCAAATTATTCCGGAGTGGCAACAAAGCTTATTGCGTATTGGCGTTAATTATCAGATTAATCCAAAAGTTCAATTGAGAATTGGTTATGCTTGGATAGAAACATTTCCATATGGAGAAATTCCAATTAATGGAATGGGTAAAGACTTTACCGAACATCGCTTATTTCAAATGGCGACAATTACAGATAAAGTTTCTATTGTTGATTTATCTCACCGTTTTATGCTTGAACAGCGATGGGTGGGTCGCTATTCAAATGCTAATTTGATAAAAGAAGATGAATTTCCTTTGCTAAATAGATTTAGGTATATGCTACGCTTTCAAATTCCATTAAAAGGAAATGAAATTAAAGACAAAACACCATACTTTGCTGTATATGATGAAATTTTTATTGGATTTGGTAAAAATGTAAATGAAAATATCTTTGACCAAAATAGAATAGGAGTTTTATTTGGTTACAGATTTAGCCCAAATGTTAGAATTGAAGCAGGTTATTTAAATCAAATACTACAATTAGGAAGGGAGGTAAATAATAGAAATGTGTTTCAACAAAACAATGGTATCATTCTGAATGCTAACTTTAATATTGACTTGACAAAAAAGAAATAAAAACTGCCACTAACAGCGGTTTGGCAAAAGTGGCGGTTCAGGGCTTCGTATGACAGTTTTGTGGTTCAACAAACAGTAGTGCTTTGTATCAAAATTTGTGGTGAAAATCGCCACCTTCGCCCAGCCGCCAAACGTTATGCCTCACCCTAAACAAGACTAAAATTTCAACAAACATGAAGCGTATTATGATTATAAGAGCAGTATTTCTAATTCTTTCAGTTTTTATAAGCGATATTATAAGCGCTTCAGATACTATAAGAGTTGAAAAAGTAATTCAATCGGATTGGGGTGCTTACATACATTTTCCGCCATCTCAAAAACCGCTCCCTGTGATTATTACACTTGGAGGAGCAGAAGGAGGTTTATCCTTTACTCAGGAAGAAGCCGACTCAATGGTGAAGGAGGGTTTCATCATAATGCGGTTTGGATATTTCAAATACTCAAAATCCACGATGAAACAGACACTCAATGAAATAAGAATTGAAAAAGTTATAGAAGCGATAGAGTGGTTGAAGAAAAACCCCTCCGTAGATAGTACAAGGATAGCATTACTTGGAATATCAAAGGGAGCTGAATTAGCTTTGTTGGTGGCATCAAAAACTAATTCTGTTAAAGCAGTTGCGGCTCATGTACCAAGTCATGTTGTTTGGTATGGTATGGGAAAATGGAAAGGCTTGAATAAAAGTTCGTGGACATATCAAGGCGAACCAATAGCGTTTTTGCCTTATGCAAAACCCAAATCAGGATGGTTTACTAAGCGAATAGCCGAATTTTATGAAGCTGGGATAGAAAGTTATCCCGATAAAATACCCCCTGCAACAATTCCGGTTGAAAACATATCAGGTCCGATATTTCTTTCATCAGGTGGTCGGGACGACATTTGGCTGTCAGCCTTTATGGCTTACGAAATAGAAAAAAGATTGCAAACAAAAGGATTTCCATTTGAGATTAGACACTTACACTTCGCTGAAGCAGGTCATGGAATTTTTGGGCTTCTACCAGCGCAAAATGATGAAAAATCTATGAATTCATTAGCCTCAGGTGGCGGTATTCCAATAGATAACTATAATGCAAGGAAACAAACTTGGATAGAAACCTTTGCGTTTTTTAAAAAAGCTTTTGGGGAATAGAATGAGTAAAATGAAGGGCGAAGGCCTAACAGCGGCTTGGCAAGACCTGTCCCGATTTATCGGGAAGGCGGGCTGCCCCCGATGAGCCGCCGCAGGCTGTGTTTCGTGTGAACTTTAGTGCTAAAAATCCGCCACACCGCCAAGCCGTCTGACGTTATGCGCAACTTTGCATCGCATAACAAGTATTGGCAAAATTAATTGCCTCAAAGTCAATATCTTATGATTTGTATTTACGCACTCCTTAACTTCGCCAATAAAATCATTAGCAGCAACCCTATTGGGACACAGCATTCAAACTAAAATTAGCAACAAAATAAATATGGATTTTCATATTCTCATTTCAGACCTTACCAACCCAACTTTGCTTTTTTTTGTATTGGGAATTATTGCTACAATTGTTAAAAGTGATTTGGAGATACCCGCGTCCTCCAGTAAATTTATTGCCCTTTATCTTTTATTTTCGATTGGTTTTAAAGGCGGACAAGAGTTAGCACATAGCGGCTTTACGAGTGAAATTGTGAATTCGCTTATATTCGGAATGGCTTTAGCATCATTAATACCAGTTTACACTTTCTTTATTTTGAAAAGAAAATTAAGTATAAGCGATGCAGGGGCTGTGGCTGCTGCTTATGGTTCGGTAAGTGCAGTAACTTTTGTAGCTGCTGCCTCATTTTTAGAAGCAGAAAAAATAACTTTTGGCGGACACATGGTTGCGGTGATGGCACTGATGGAATCTCCAGCAATTATTGTAGGTGTTATATTAATGATGAAATTTGATAAGGAAAGAACAAGCGAAGTGAGCTTAAAATCCGTTATTCATCATTCATTTACCAATGGAAGTGTGCTGATGATTTTAGGAAGTTTAGTGATTGGATTAATTGCAGATACCAAACAAGCCGAGGGAATAAAACCATTTACTACCGACATCTTCAAAGGGTTTCTTGCCATCTTTTTATTAGAAATGGGGATGGTAACTGCAAAAAGATTTTCTACATTTAAAAAGTATGGTTGGTTCGTTTCATTGTTTGCGATCATTATTCCTGTTATCAACGGATGCCTTGTAGCGTTTGTAAGTCAATATGTAACACATGAGGTAGGCAACCGATTTATCTTTGCCATACTTGCCGCAAGTGCATCTTACATTGCAGTGCCAGCCGCTATGCGTTTAGCTGCACCCAAAGCTGACCCTGGGCTTTATATACCAATGGCATTAGGTGTAACTTTTCCGTTCAACATAACTATTGGAATGCCGTTGTATTTTACCATTATTAGTTTTTAAGGATGAAGCAAATTGCTATAAAAATATAATCTAAACTGCTATAATTTTCACCAACGCTTATTCTTTAACTGTTTTTTTTTACAAAGCCTTCTAATTCAACATGATGCAATATCATAACTCAGGTAGGCTATTCTACTGCATGACTTTGACAAGACATATAGAGCCAGAACATAACATGGTATTGGCAAAAAAAGGGCGGACGGAAGTAATTGAACTTTCGGAATTCTATTGTAATTTTGTGCTAAAGCTGGGATGACGGAATTCTATTTCCCCTGCCTTCGGCAAGCCCTTTTCGTTATGCGCAAGCGTAGCGGATGACACACAAAAAAATTATATAAAAAACTAATATGATTGACGCAATAATTCCTTTACTTTCTTTGATTGCATTAGAAGTAATTCTAGGCATAGACAATATTATTTTCATATCAATATTGGCTGACAAGCTGCCAGAACAGGAAAGAAATAAACTTCGCTATTGGGGTATTGGCTTAGCAATGGCGATGAGACTTATCTTATTAGCATTTATTTCTTGGATATTAAAGCTAGACCAAACTTTATTCAGGGCATTCCAAATTGACTTTTCAGGGAAGGGATTGATTTTGATACTTGGTGGGCTTTTTCTAATTTATAAAAGCACAAAAGAAATCTATCATAAAACAGAAATGGCAAGTGGCGAAACTACTAACACTGCACAAGTAAAGAGTTTTGGTAAATTATTAACAGAAGTTATAATCCTAGATTTAGTATTTTCTATTGACTCTATCATTACTGCAGTAGGGATGGTTGAAGAACTTTGGGTAATGTACACTGCAGTAATAGTAACGGTAATAATTATGCTTATTGCTTCAAAACCAATAAGTGATTTCATTCGAAAACATCCATCGTTTAAAATATTGGCATTATGCTTTTTAATGATAATTGGTGTTTCTCTATTAGCCGAAGGATTTCATTTTGAAATACCCAAAGGATACATTTATTTTTCAATGGCATTTGCTTTTTTAGTTGATATCATACAAATGAAAACCATCAAACAAAAGAACACTTAGATTATTGTTAGACAATTAATTTTAGTAAGATACGTAACTATACGATTACGCAAAAAAGACCAAGATTAAGAAAATCTTTTTGAAAAAAAACCGCCAGCACCTAACAGGGGTTTGCCAAAAGCTGGGCAGAAGTGCTAAATTGAACATTTGGAGTTCTAATAAGTATTTGTGATAAATGGAACATTTGTAATACTAAATCCCACCCTTCGTCAAGCCGAAAAACGTTATGCGCAACTTTACATTGCATAACAAGTATTGGCAAAATTAATTGCCTCAAAGTCAACATCTTGTGGTTTGTATTTATGCACTCATTAACTTCGCCAATACAATCATTGGCAGCAAGCGTAAACAGACGCACTATTTACAAAACAATAATTGACAAAATAATAGATGAGTTTATATCTTGCCCTTACCATTTTAATTTGCTTATCAGCAGGATTTGCTTATGTGAATCAACGGTTATTTAAATTGCCATTTGTAATCGGACTTTTTATTTTGTCGACCATACTTTCCTTGTTTGTAATCAGTTCAAAACTTTGGTTGAACATACCTGTTGAAGAAATAAAAACCTATATTGAACTTGCTAATATTGACAAAATAGTAATCAATATTTTATTAGGCTTTTTGCTTTTTGCAGGGGCATTACATACTAATTGGGAAAGCCTGAAACAGCAAATAAAACCAATTGCAACATTTGCATTAGGCGGCGTTTTACTTTCAACAATAATTATTGCAAGTTTATTTTATGGGCTAACTCAACTCTTTAATTTACAAATTGACTTTATTTATTGCTTAATTTTTGGAGCACTAATATCACCGACAGACCCTATTGCTGTTTTGGGGATTTTGACAAAAGCAAATGTCCCTAAAAAAACAGAATACACCATTGTGGGTGAAAGTCTATTTAATGATGGAGTTGGTGTAGTCGTATTTATTGCATTGTTAGATACTTTAAGCACAGGTACTTTTAGTTTTTCGCATTTTGGATTTTTGTTTTTACAAGAAGCAATTGGTGGAATATTAATGGGACTTATTTTAGGCTACAGCTTGTATTTGCTTTTAAAATCGGTTGACCATTATCAAACAGAAATCTTATTGACACTCGCTTTTGTAATGGCAGGTTATTCTTTTTCTAATTATATACACATTTCGGGTGCATTGTCAATGGTAGTAATGGGTTTAATGGTTGGCAATTTCAGACAAGACATTGCAATGAGCGACACAACACAAGAATTTGTACATAAATTTTGGGAATTAGTGGACGTGATTTTAAATGCGGTTTTATTCATTTTAATTGCTTTCGTACTCATTGTAATCGACTTTAAAACAACTTACATTTTTGTAGGACTTATTTCAGTATTAATAGTATTGGTTTCAAGAATTATCATTGTTTATCTACCACATTTAGTACTTCCTAAACTTCTAAAATTGACAAACAAAGAAGCAAAAATAATTAGTTGGGGTGGTTTACGTGGCGGACTTTCATTGGCATTAGTATTATCTTTGCCAGACAGTGAAACCAAAAATATTCTTTTAATTGCGACCTATTTTTGCGTTTTATTTAGTATAATTATTCAAGGTTTGACAATTGAAAAACTTGCAAAGTAAAGACAAGAAAAACGCCAGCCACTAACAGCGGTTTGGCAAAAGGCGGGCTGACGTGCTTCAAAGAAACATTTGTACAAGGTTCAGTCCCGGTAGCTATCGGGATGTTTCGTATGAACTTTAGTGCTAAAAATCCGCCACACCGCCAAGCCGAAAAACGTTATGCGCAACTTTATATCGCATAACAAGTATTAGCAAAATTAATTGCCTCAAAGTCAACATCTTGTGATTTGTATTTATGCGCTCCTTAACTTCGCTAATACAATGATTGGCTATTATAATAACAAGAAAAGACGAAGCAAATGAAAAAAATACTTGCAATTATTTTGACTTTTTTGGCTCTTGAAGGAATGGCTCAGGACGTTGATTTAAAAAGACGATATTCTTTTGCCAAATCCTACTTTGGGGCAGACATCAGCTATTTCCATAATTTGCAAGAAAGTTCATTCCTAAATGAACAGAATCAACTTCAAGTATTAAACAGAAATAATTTTATTACACCCGCCATCAATATTGGAGCAACACATTTTTGGGGACACGCTGACTTTTTTGTATCCATAGCTACATCATCAAGAAAAATCGGAACGGATGAATTAGAAAATTCAATAAGATTTAGAGCCATTACGGGTATGCGCATTTTTCCATTGGCAATTAAGGAGAATGCTATACGTCCTTACCTAAGTTATAAGTTCGCCCCTATACGATTAAACCAAAGTGATATACAAGGCGAGAATTATAGAAAGACGCAAGTAAAGTCAATATTGGGTGCAGGTATAGCTTATCAGACACCAAAAATCTATGCTTACTTAGGATATGAATTTATACCCAACAACGAAACAAATATCCACTTATCTAGAACGCAGACCGCAACTTCTTCTTTTCCAAAAGG
>CAZJXN010000187.1:0-8993 GCA_964549655.1 uncultured Saprospiraceae bacterium | reverse complement strand
TATCAGCTGAGAGGGAGTAATTGTAAGTACGCAAAATGATAGTTATGCAAATAATTAATTTAGAGGATTTTAGTAGCCTTATTCCCTGTAAATTATGCTTACTACTTACGGGATTAAGTATAGTTTTTCTAACCCCTTTAATGGCACAAATGTCATATGGGAAAGAATTTGATGCTTTACTTGTTAAAGCTGATAGTTTATACAATAAAAAGGAATATGAAGAAGCAGGTAAATATTTTGACAAAGCTTTAGACTTAAAAAACGGTAAATACCCAGATAGTGGCAGCTATAAAGATGGTTTTGTGGCTTGGGCAAGAGCCAAAAATGTGGATAAAGCCCTTTTTTATTTAAAAAGGTTAGCTCAAGAAGGATGGATAGAAAATAAGGATTTAGAAAAACTCAAAAAAGATTCTTTATATCAAATATTAAGAAATGACGAGAAATGGGATCAAATTCTGCAAATTCACATGATGAAACATCAACAATATGGCATCATCGCGGATAGTCTGGAAACTGTTTACAAGGAAGACCAAGCTTTGAGGCAAATAATAAACTGCGCACAGGAAAAATTTGCTAAAGATTCTATAAGTTTAAATTATTTCAATCAATTGATAGAAAGCCAAGATAGTGCCAATCTTGCTTTTGTTAAAAGTGTCATTCAAAAGTATGGTTGGTTAGGAATAAGCAAAATTGGGGACAAAGCTAATCGTACTCTTTGGCTTGTCATACAACATTCTCCGCTTGAAATTCAAGAAAAATACCTGGTTATTATCAAGGCGTCTGTTGACAAGGGAGAAACGCGAGCTAGTAGTTATGCGTTCCTTCAAGATAGAATACTCATGCGTCGAGGTGAAAAACAACTTTATGGCACACAGGTTATCGAAATAACAGAGACCGGAGAAAATAAAGTTTATCCAATTCAAGACCCTTCTAATGTAGATAAGCGAAGAGCAGAAATAGGTTTTGAACCAATTGAAGAGTACCTGAAGTCTATGAATGTAATAGTTAAAGATATTAAAGACTTAGATGACCCAGTCGTCTTAGAATATTGGAAGAAACTTATCGGCACTAAATTTTAATCATTATTTTCATAAATCTTTAAAATTTATTAATTATGAAATTTGAAAGCATGAATTTAGACAAGTTCAAATCCGCCGAATTAAAAGGATTTGAAGCCTCTAAAATCAAAGGAGGCTCTACTACTTATGAGGTTACATTTGATAGAGACACTGGAAGGGCAAAAGATACCAATATACTTACCGGTGATGCTGATTTCTAAGTAGTTAAATTTAATGTAATCGAGGTATTGAATTAAGTATCTTGATTCAGTACCTCATGTATTAAACAATATAATAACGTATGATTCTCTTATTTAGCATGGAGTATGATGTTTCTACTAATCAGGTTGTAGCATGGTTAAATAATGAAAATGCTAATTGGAAAAGGTTTAATGGCGAAGATATTGATGAAAAAGGTAATACTGTAAAAATTGATATTGATTCTAATCAAGAACAATCTCTAGTGATAAATAATGATTTTTTAAATTTAGGTCTTGTAAAAGTCATTTGGAATAGAAGAACACATGGGTTTACAAAAATTAAAAATGAAGTATTTGGAAACAAGGTGAAAAATGAAATTGGAGTCGGAGAGATTACAAAACTTCACGCTTTGTTAAAGAGAGAAATACTTGGTATACATAACTTCATTCAGAAAAAAATTGACGGTTTTTGGTTAGATCACCCCATAGATGAAAAACTAAATAAAATGTGTGTTTTAGAGTTAGCAAAGGAAATAGGATTAAATATTCCACATACACTTATAACAAACTCGAAAAAAGAATTGAAGGCATTCTTAAATAGAAAAATCAGAGTAATAACAAAACCAGTCAGCGAAGTAGATGGATTTAAAATCGAGGATGACTTATTTATGATGTACACTGCTTCAATAAACGAAGGCTTTATCAATGAAATGAATCAGGAAATCTTTTTTCCTTGTCTTTTTCAAGAGCTTATAGAAAAACTTTATGAAATTCGTACCTTTTACTTGGAAGGTCAATGCTTTTCAATGGCTATTTTTTCTCAACTTGACCAACAAACAAAAATTGATTTTAGAGCCTACAATCATAAAAAATGGAATAGAATGATTCCTTTCAAACTTCCTGTTGCTATGGAGGAGAAAATAGACAAGCTTATGAAGCAATTAGGATTGAAGCATGGCTCTATTGATTTGATAAAAAGTGTTAATGGACAATATTATTTTTTGGAGGTAAATCCAGTAGGGCAATTTGGCATGGTTTCTCATCCTTGTAATTACTACTTGCATGAAAAAATTGCACAAACTTTAAAAAAATACGATGATGCACAATAATGAAAACAGCCTTGTAAAAGAATTAAATAAACATGGAATAAAAGGCGATTTCCCATTACTCTTACAGCTCACCGAGCGTATAGATATTTCTAATCCAAAAATTGATACTCCGATAGAGATGAAACGTTCTAAATGTAAATTGGACGAAAATATTCCATTTTACAAACCTATCAGTAGATCTATATCCTCCAAAATATGATTTATTCTTCGATTAATCAAGCAGATAATGCGTTTTATTTCAAATTATTTCAATGTTGTGTGCCCGTAAAAGGACATACTCGAAGTGTTATATGCGATATTCAAAGAGGTGATTTGCATCTTGTGCCTAATGGCTTGCTTGACATACTGCATTTTGTAAAAGAAAAAGACATCACTGCAATCAAAGCTAATTTTGAGAACAAATATGATGATGTCATTGATGAGTATTTTAGCTTTCTGATAAACAATGAATTAGGTTTTTGGTGTGATAAATCGGAATTAGAACTTTTTCCTGATTTAAGTCTGGAATGGAAAACACCTTGTGTAGTGACAAACATAATAATTGATATTAATGCTAAAGATATTTACAACTACACTGAATTAATCCAACAGTTAAATGATTTGAGATGTCGCGCGTTGGAAATTAGATGCTTTGAACCTATCGCTTTAAACGATTTAAAAAATATCTTATCTTATTTTGATTACAGTGAGATTGAAAGCATTTATTTGTTATTGTGTTCTAACGAAAATTACATAGAGGATGATTATAAAGATTTGATTTTGAAATACGGAAGAATTGAGACCATCATTATACATTCTCACTTTATTGATTCAGATAAAAATTATAACACAAAAAGAATTACATACTCTCAACAAAAGATTACGTCTGAAACTCATTGTGGTGTGGTAGCACCTGCCTATTTTTCTTCCAATATCGAGTTGTTCACCGAAGCCCAACTCCACAACACCTGCCTCAACCGTAAAATCGCTATAGATGTAGATGGCAACATCAAAAACTGCCCTTCCATGCCACACTCCTATGGCAATATCAAAGACACCACCCTTCAAGAAGCATTAGAGCATCCAGACTTCAAGAAATACTGGTACATCCATAAAGACCAGATAGAAGTGTGTAAAGACTGCGAGTTTCGTTACATCTGCACCGACTGCCGCGCGTACATCGAAGACCCACACAACCTCTACAGCAAGCCCCTCAAATGCGGATACAACCCCTACACCTGCGAGTGGGAGGAATGGAGTACGAATCCGCTGAAACAAAAAGCCATTGAGTATTACGGGATGCAGGAGTTGGTGAAGCGGGAAGAAGAAAAGGCAGAATAAGAAAATGCCAAGGGTACACCAGCGCAGCTTGCCAGCCACATTCAGATGTCAGAACGCCAGACTTACTGCTGCATTCAGGAAGTCAAAGACATGGGTTTCCCCATCGAATACTGCAAAGAATGCGAATGCTATCAATATACCAAACCTGTAAAATTATGGTTTGAGGTGAAAATAGATGAAGAAACGGCACTGAAAATAAAAGGAGGACAAAACCCTCAAAAATACTGGGAAGACAACTATTCCTTCGCTTAATCCTGAAATAAGCAGGAATAAAATTCAAACTTTAACATATTTTTTTGCGCCACTGCCAAAAAATGGCAGTGAGGTGGGCTATCTTTGAATTATCAGCTGATAGGGGAATGCCGAAAACCCTGCCCAGAAGGGATGAAAAAGAGTAGGTTCTATTATTAAGTTTTTAAAAATGAAAAAATTAAATTCGGCTTTATTCAAAAAATTTGAGAAAAGTATAATCTCAAATATTGCAAAAATTTACGGAGGATATCAAACCTCTGATTTTAGTACGCAATATAATGGAAACTCTAGAGATTATGACAGAAAGGATACACATCCAGCTAATAGTGATTGGTCTGACTCTACTCGAACACAGGATCAAAGCCAGTAATAAGTGGTCTTCTTTTCTAAATAAGATTCTGCACAGTTTCTTTTATAGTAAACTGTGCAGAAATTCTTATTGATAACTAATCATTTTATAATATATGACTTTAATAATATCTAGTGAAGATGATTTATCGACAAACGATGTGATTGATTGGATGCTGCACTATAATATGCCTTTTGTTAGAATCAATGGGACAACAAATATAAGTGTTACCTCCATAGAAATAAATAACGAAAATATAGTAGATGTCGAATTAATACTTGATGATAACTATAACAAGAACAGACAGTTAAAATTATCTTCAATACAATCTGTTTGGTATCGGAGAGGTGGAATTAATGTAAATATGCTAAAACCAGTGATTAATTGTTTGGATGATAATGAAATGAATCAACTGAGGGAATACTTAAAGAATGAAAAGCGAGAATTAGAATTTGTAATATATGCATTACTTAAGAAAAAGAAGCATATTAATACCTTTCACGATGATGACAGAAATAAACTTCACACACTTATGATAGCAAAGGAATGTGGATTGAAAATACCGGACACAATTATTACTTCGTTTCAAGAGAAGTATACATCAATGTCCGCAAAACATAAAAGCTTGATCACAAAGGGAATTCGGCATGGATGCGTAACATTTAAAGATAAAATACTTGGAGGGGGAACTTGTTTAATTGATTTGAGTACTCAACACAATTTACCTAATTATTTTTTTCCATCATTGCTTCAAGAGAATCTGAAAAAAAAATACGAGATACGGTCCTTTTACATACATGGTAATTTTTATTCAATTGCAATATTTTCACAGTTGGATGAGCAGACTTCTATTGATTTTAGAAATTACAACGAAAAAAAGCCAAACCGAACCCCTCCTTTTGAAATTCCACTTGATATACAACAAAGGCTAAAATTATTAATGAATAAACTTGATATAAATTGCGGATCTATAGATATTATTGTAACAACTGATAATGAATTTGTTTTTTTAGAAGTAAATCCAGTAGGGCAATTTACACAAGTTTCAATTCCGGGTAATTTTTTTTTAGAAAAACAGATTACAAATTTTTTAAGAAATGATTGAGAAAATAAATTTAAAATCAATTGAAGAAGTTGATTTCAATGGGGTTCCTGTTCATGCAGCTTTCTGGTATTTCTGCCAGACTAACGCAATGGGTTATAATCCGTCACCTACGCACTTTACCAACATTCATATTCCTCATAGCCTTTATAAATCCATAAACTGCTTCTTTGAATTAAATAAAGAATGTCATGCAAATTCCCTCAAACCAGAATTTAAAATTCTTTGAATGCTGCATTCCTGTAAAAGGATACGCAAGGTCTATCATCTACGACTTAAATCGTTACGATTATGATTTCATTCCAAACCATTTATATGATTTCTTAATTAACAACGACAAGAAGATAGTTGATTTAGAGCGATATGAAAAAAGTGAGCGAGAGCTTATGATTAGTTACATTGACTTCCTACTAAATAAGGACTATATATTTTTTTGCGAAGAAAACGAAATCCCCTTTTTTAAACCTTTATCATTAGAGTGGGACTTTCCCTCAACAATTGTAGCAGTCGTAGCTGAAATAGGAAATGAATGGACCGATGACGAACAAGTTTTATTGTTAAATAGACTGAGAGAAGTAAACTGTTTACATTTGCAATTATATTCCGAGTCATTACATGAATTGATTTTTTTTACATCATTTCTTGAGAAGATTCAGGAATCAAATTTAAGGTCTCTTGAGATAATCATACCTTATTATGAACCGTTAGATGAGGTTACTATTAAAGATTTGCTATTCACTTACATTAGAGTAAAAAATATTATATTTTATAATGCTCCGTCAGACAGAAGTATCCAAATAGGAGAATATAAATATAAATGTTTTTATATAAAAAAAGATATAAATTTTGATGGGTACGTAGATTATGGATATTTTCAAGTAAACGTACAATTGTTTACTGAAGCGCACTCTCATAATACATACTTTAATAGAAAAGTATTTATAGATAAAAATCTAAATGTTAAAAATTCTGCTTTTTCAAAAAAAGAGTTTGAGAATTTACGTGACGAAAAATTATCTGTAATAGTTAAAAAACCTGATTTTCAAAGATTGTGGAATATTCACAAAGATCAAGTTGACGTTTGTAAAGATTGTGAATTTAGGTATATGTGCGTAGATTCTCGAATTCCATTGCAACGTGACAATGGAAGCTGGTTTTATCCAATTGAATGCAACTATAATCCATACATAGCTAAATGGAGAGGTGAAGAGGGTTATATCTCTTTGATAGATTGTGGAGTTATATGTAATTCTGATGAGTACCACATAAATTTCAATCAAATTGGTTCTATTATTGATATTATGTATTCTGAAGTGTCCTAAATAATGAACGATATGAGGTATTTAGTTTTAACGGGAGTTTTTACAACGTTCTTTTCTGCGCTCAATATCTATGCTCAACAATCATGCGATTGTAATGAGCGTTTGAGAAACTTAGCTTGGTACTATTACACCCAACACAGATTTGATGAGTCATTAGCTGCCATGACTAAAGCCATTAGTATTAAAGAAACAGAATCTTCCGATACAGATTATTTCATACTTGCACTTGCATACAGTGCGATTGATAGTGTTGACCAAGCTTTCAATGCTTTACTAAACGCAGCAAAAAAAGGCTTGAATAGAGAATTTTTTGAATCGGAAGATTTTAAAAATGTGAAGGTAAAAGCAGGAGCGGAGCGCTGGAAAGAGATAAATAATCAATATAATGATTATCACAATCAATATAAACTAGCTTTAAATCTTGAATATCGTTTAGCGGTAGAACAGCTAATAGGAAGTGACCAACGAATCCGTTCGAGTAAAGATGATTTAAGGCAACAAGATTATATCTTATTTGATTCTTTGAATTTTACAGATTTGAAAAAACTATTTGAAAAATATGGGTTTCCCAGTATGAAAAAGGATGGCTTCAATTGGGAGGTAGTGGATGTCTTCATGATGCACTATTCGGTGGAGTCATTGGATAAATATAAAGAAGTTGTGAAATTATTAGAGGCTGCTCATAGCCAATGTTTATCCGACTTGGGTGATATATCAGTAATTACCGATCGTAGAAAGCGTTGGATTGACCAAACAGCACAAACTTATGGTGCGTGGAACTTGAGTAGTGAAAAGGGTGTGTTTGGTGAAATTGAAAATGTTCAGGAGGTAGATAACCGGCGATTTAAATATAATTTATTGAGACTTAAAGAGCAAAGTGAATTAGAAGGGCGGGCATTACCTAAGGATTATAAACCGCTGCCTTATCCAAAAGATTACTTTTGTGGATTTTCTTCCAATTTGAAATAAATTTCCTTTCAATGCGCTATTTTCTCTTTTTTATGCTGCTATCATATAAAATTGCGCTTTCCTCACAGAATCTGGTTATTGATGGAAGTTTTGAGCAGTGTACACCTGATTTTCAATGCGATTGGCAAGTCATTGTACAAAGTCCTGACTTGTTTGTAAAAGATTTGGGGGCATCGAAGAACAAAGGATTTGCAAGATTAGGAAACCACGCTCGTACTGGTGAAAATTACCTGGGAATGTTTATGGGATACAAAAGCGAATTTGTGTTAGGCACATTAAAAATTCCTTTGCAAGCGGGAAAAGAATATAATATTGGAATGTACACTCATTTGTCTCCGCTTACTGTGAGTTGTGAAAAGAAATTTAGCGTCCTAAGTATTTGGTTTACAGATACTATTCCAAAGTTTATTATGAGGGAAGACTGGGGAATTGATTCACATTATATACCGCTAAAAGGGAAAAACAAGTATCTATCGAATACGGAGGATTGGGAATTAGTCTCTGGAAATTACAAAGCAAAGGGTGGAGAAAAATATATTTTGATTGGCAATTTTAAAGGTGCAAATTTGGATGTTACTAAAAATTGCAGGACTCAATATTACTTTATGGATGACGTTTTTGTGAATGAAAAGCAAATTTATCTGGAAAATCCAACTATTGGAAAAACAATTGAATTAAAAGATATTTTTTTTGAATCGGCAAAATGGGATTTATTGCCACTGTCATTTAGTGCTTTAAATGACCTTGTAACAATCTTGGAGATGAATCCTACATGGAGTATAGAAATACGCGGACATACAGATAATATTGGAAACAAGGATGTTAATCTTGATTTATCAATGAAAAGAGCGAGGGCAATTTATGAATATCTGATAAATAAAGGTATTGCTAGCAGAAGATTGAATTTTAAGGGGTTTGGAGAAAGTCAGCCAATAGCTTCCAATACAAGTGAAGAGGGAAGAACTAAAAATAGAAGAGTAGAATTTATAATAACACAGATTGGCATGAATAAAAAATGATTTATTAAATAAATTGGGCAAATAGAAATTTACAAAGCCAATTATTTTATGTACAAAATCGTACAAAGCTACTGGTCAAAGCCTGCTCTTGATGATGCCTACTTGCAAGACGATGGCAGATTTAAAGGTGGGTGGCTTCACGAGAAGTATAATTATATGAGTTGGGCACTGAGCTGTCTCAAATTAAGACAGCATTACGATAAAGTCGTACTTTTCACAGATGATTTAGGCAAAAAGCTGTTGATAGATAAATTGGAACTCCCTTATACGGATGTGCGATTAGATTTGAATAA
>CAZJXN010000186.1:0-9391 GCA_964549655.1 uncultured Saprospiraceae bacterium | reverse complement strand
TTTTTATAAGTGCGGCACATTTTTATAAGTGCGGCACATTTTTGAAATGCGCCACACTGCTATTGATGCGGCATATTTTTGAAATACGCCACACTGCTATTGACAACCGGAAACTTACGACAAAATAATGGCAGCCAACTTTTATTTTTTACCAAAAAAATCATTGATTTTGTCGGGTATCCGTACATCCCCAATTTTATCGTGTCACTTTCGGCAACGTTTTCGTTACCTTTGAAAACTTTAAAATAAACACAATATGATTCCCTTTATTACCAAAAAAATTCCCCTTATTATTTGTTGCCTATTTGCGATTACTTTTGCTTGGGCGCAAAAACAAACACCGTTGGACATCGCTCTACGCTACACCGAACAACAACAGGAACGCTGGCAATTAGAAAAATCGGATGTGACGGATATGTTAGTCAGCAGTAATTACCGCACCCAGCACAACGGCATGAGCCACTTTTATTTTCTGCAACGCCACGTCGGTATTCCAGTTTATAATGCAATGATAGGCGTACACGTGACTTCGGATGGAAAAATTGGCTTCGCTACCAACCGATTTATTGCAAATGTAGCCGCAAAAGTGAATGCGACCGCGCCAACATTATCCGCAGAACAGGCCATTATAAAAGCAGCGCAGCAACTCAACTTGCCGGGCAAACCCGCGCCGGTTTTTGTAGAAAAATCAGAGAAAGGTGAGCTGATATTTGAAGACAAATCAATTTCACAATCGGCTATAAAAGTACGGTTGATGTACCAACCGACTGCTAATGGAACCGTGCGACTGGCTTGGGATTTGGCAATTCAACAAACAAATACACCCGATTATTGGAGCGTACGAATTGACGCAATAACAGGCAATTTATTAGACAAACAAAACTGGACGGTCTACTGTGAATTCGGTTCTAAAAGTAAGCATGAACATACAAGTGATTGTAAACAAGCATCATCTGGAACGCTCGCTTTCACGGAAGTAACTCAAGCATTGACGCAACAAAACCTTTTTCCGCCCGATAATGCACAATATAATGTCTTTCCGGTGACGGTAGAAAGTCCGCTGCATGGACAACGTCAACTCCTTACCAATCCGGCCAATTCAGTCGCTTCCCCGTTTGGATGGCATGATACGGATGGCTTGGATGGAGCGGAATTTCGGTTTACGCGCGGCAACAACGTGCATGCTTTTTTGGATACCAGTAGCACCGACGTCTCATCTAAAGATGAGCCGCAAGGGGGAGAAAATTTGGTATTCAATTTCCCATTCAACGATCGGCAGGAACCAAATGCGTATAAAGAAGCCTCCGTGACGCAGCTTTTTTATATGAATAATGTGATGCACGATTTCACTTATCAATACGGCTTTGATGAGCAGGCTGGCAATTTTCAGCAAAATAATTATGGAAAACCCGGAAAAGGAAGCGACGCGGTATCTGCACACGCGCAGGATGGAGGAAACATTAATAACGCCAATTTCAGTACGCAACCCGATGGGTCAGGCGGTAGAATGCAAATGTACCTGTGGGAAGCCACCGGTGGTAATGTGACCTTTACGGTAACGGCTCCGAGCAGCATCGCAAAAGTGTATAATGTGGGGCAAGCTGCTTTTGGGTTGCAATTTTCAGAGCTACCGATTACAGGTCGGGTCGTAGTAGCAATGGACAGCACCGGTACGCCTAATTTGGCGTGTCAAAGAATTATAAATTCGACATCCATCGCCGGTAACATCGCTTTGATTGATCGGGGAGATTGTACTTTTAAAGCAAAGACCAATCGCGCACAAGCAGCAGGCGCTATCGGCGTGATTATTTGTAATTATGACGATGCGATTGTGGCGATGGGAAATGCGGCGGATGTAGCACTCGACCCAACGATTCCGGCTGTCTCGCTCAGTGCTTCCAATTGTCGCTTGATTCGAGAGCGCCTGAATGAAGGGGTGTTTGTATCTATTCAACTGCCAAAACCCGTAACCCCTTTTGCGTTGGATGGTTCTTTTGATAATGGAATCATTGCACACGAATACGGGCACGGCATTTCTACTCGACTCACTGGCGGACCCGATGTGGCAAGTTGCCTGAGAAATGACGAGCAAATGGGAGAGGGATGGAGCGATTTTTTTACGCTAATCACCACCGTGAAGCCGGGCGATACAGGCACAAAGGTACGCAGTATTGGTACGTATGTATTTGATCGCGATGTACAGGCAGGCGGCATTCGGCGGCAGCCTTACTCTACGGATATGACCGTCAATACTCAAACGTATGATGATGTGATCGGTACGCAATCGGCTACGAACAGGCCTCCACATCCGGTGGGCGAACCCTGGGCAGTTACACTTTGGGATTTATATTGGAAATTATCAGATGTGTATGGCTGGGATTCAGATTTATATAATGGTACTGGCGGAAATAATTTGGCGATTCAACTCGTAATGGATGGGATGAAATTGCAAGCCTGTAATCCGGGTTTCATTGACGGGCGTGATGCGATTTTAGCGGCTGATATTCTCAATAATCAGGGCGCGAATCAATGTTTAATCTGGGAAGTATTTGCTCGAAGAGGTTTGGGCTGGAGTGCCGACCAAGGTAATCCCGATAATCGCAATGACGGGCGGCAGGGATTTGACACCGAGCCAACGTGTATTAAAGAATTAAAGATTGCAAAAACAGCGACTGCCCTGATTAATCCCGGCGAAACGATTACGTACACCATTACAGTTACCAATCATAAAACAACAATTGCAAACAATGTGATCGTGCGCGATGCATTGCCGCAAGGCACGAGTTACATTGCTGGTTCTGTTACAAATACGATTCCAACTGCGCCGGGAGCAGGTTTTGTTACTTTTCAATTAGGGAGTTTAATGCCAAACGAAGAAAAAGTTTTCTCCTATAAAGTAAGCACTTCTACTTCTAATGCTTCGACTCGCTTGTTTCTTGATAATTTTGAAAATGACACGACTAATTGGACGACCGAAGCATTAGCTGGAACAGATGGCTGGAAAATTGATACTCAACTCACGGCTACTGGCAGTAAAGTGTGGTTTGTACGCAATACAAATCGTAGAAATGACCAGACTTTAGAGTTGCGTCGCCCGCTACAAGTTGTTGGAAATCAGCCGGTTTTGCGTTTTTATCACAATTACAATACCGATCCGGGTTGGGATGGTGGCATTGTAGAAATTTCTACCAACGCAGGCACCAATTGGCAGAATGTAGATAGTTTGTTATTTAGAAATGGCTATCGAGGTCGTATCGCTGCTCGCACGTTTAGTATGGATAAGCAAAATGCGTATTGGGGCAGTAGCAGTGGATTTGTGGGAAGTTACATAGATTTAAGTCCGTTCATTGGGCAGGCAATATTGGTTCGATTCCGATTTGGTTCGTCCGAGCAGATTTTAGGCGATGATAGCAGCGGCACTGGCTGGTCGGTAGACGATGTAGAATTGTTAGATGTATTTAATTATCAGTCAGAAGCTTGCGTTACTTCTGCCGAAAGCGATCAAGCGTGTGCAGCCGCAACTTCGCGTGGCACAGTCGTAGAGCCGCGCCAACTCACAGACACAGACGAGCCAGAAAGTGTGCGCACACAAGTCACGCTCTATCCAAATCCGGCAAAAGATGTAGTCAACGTTGGAATTAGCACGTTGGAATCAGCAGAAGCAGTCATACAGATTTTCGGGTCGGATGGACGTTCGCTCTCACGCCAAGAAGTGCATTTGACACCGGGAAGCCAAGTCATTCCATTGAAAATCAATCAATTGCAAGCAGGTTTTTATCTGATAGAAATCCGCACGCCGACTGCGGTGCTGACGGAAAAATTGATCGTGAAATAAGCGATAAGTAAGTGGGCAGTAGGCAGTGGGCAGTGGGCAGTTTATAAATAGTTGAAAACTAATACTAAAATAAAATTAAAACTGCGTATTAAAATATTTTAAGATTCTGTCAATCAATTGATTATTAACTGCCAACTGTGTACTGCCAACTGAATACTGGTATAAGTTCTAATAAAAATTTAGATTATTGGTTGTCAAAGTGTTGATGAACTGCAAACTGATCAATGCAAACTGCCTTACCTTCCCTCCAATTGTTTCAGTAGCCACTC
Source organism: uncultured Saprospiraceae bacterium (assembly GCA_964549655.1). Taxonomy (GTDB): domain Bacteria; phylum Bacteroidota; class Bacteroidia; order Chitinophagales; family Saprospiraceae; genus JADJNW01. The sequence continues at coordinate 5,287 of CAZJXN010000186.1, read as the reverse complement.
GCGCTCGCTGAGTAGTTTGGCAGTCGCAATTTCTTGTCGCAACTTCTCTTTTCGCGTTTTGTCATACGGATTTAATCGCACCAATTTTTTAGTATAACGAATAATGTTTTGATAATTAGGGCGGTAATTTCCTACTAACTCCTTGCGATTCAGATAAGTACGCATACTTTCCAGCAACGATTCCAGTGCTTCGATTTCTTCCTGCTCGTAATAAATTTTCAACAGCATAGTTTTAGCATTCAATTGAATAAGCACATCATCAAAATCCGTCTGCGCCAGCAGTGTCATGGCAGCGTCGTAGTCGTTTTGCTCAAAACGTAAGCGCGCCAAGTTGAATCGAAAAAAATTATCCCGATGCTGTTCGATAAGATAATCTTTATAATTGTGAAGAAAAAAATCGACCCACTCAAATTCCTTCAGCTTTAAGCCTGCTGCTGTTACGTTTCTAAAAAGGTAAGGATCTATCGTGTCATTACTGATGAGTATTTTTTCTTCAATCCCTTTTCGGTACAATTCAAATGCTTTTCTAAAATAAATTTCCTCGCCCGAATTCAATTTTCGGATACAATAATTGATAGCGTGCAAATAAATACCGTACATTTCCTCTTGTGGAAAAAGATGGGAAGCGACCCGTATTTGGTTATCTAATTTTTCAAAATGGGCAGGATTCGTTTCCTCCGTCAATGCCTTATAGATGTAATAATAGATACCAACAGCGGGGACATCGGTGAGCTGATTGTTTTCGATGTAATGCAACACTTCTTCCAAAAGCCCCATGTTGTAAGTTGCTTTATAAACTGCCTGATGAGCCAACATCAAGCAGCTTTGGCGCAGTTTGTCCGCAATGTAGGAAGCCTCCAAAGCATCAGAAGCCTCTTGCAAATTCATCTTAATCGTACGCGCTTTACTATCCAAAAAAAGATATTTCTCTTGTTGTAACAAATACGCACTGCGCAGGTATTGCTGATTTCGATTGGGGAGTTTCTCTTGTAATTCCTCTACGAGGCGCACTGATTTTTGGAATGCTTTGTCCACTTTGCGCTTTCGATAAATACTCGCTAAAATAATCTGCGTTTGAAGTACATCTTCCTGCAATGTTTGATACACCAGAAATTCCTCTACCGCTCGTAGCGTAAAGTGCATGGTTTGACGCAGTTTAGCATCATCGAAAAATTCTTTTGGAAAAATTTTGCTATAAATTTTCTCTTTCTTTAGGTGTTTGTCACTGTCTAAGTGTCCATTAGTAGAGAGATAATCGAATAGCAAAACGACATCTTCTCGCTGATTGTGCGCAGGCGAAAGGAGCCATTTTCGCAGTTCTCCAAACTCTTTTTTAGAAAAAGTCTTTAAAATTAAAAATAATTGGCTGTTTTGCATCTACAAAAATAATTCTTTTTTTCAACAAAATATAAATCTGTAAACTAATTTTAAAATATTGACTTACAAACAATTGCAAAAATATAATTAGAAAATGGAACTTAAAAATATACCTTTTTTATTCAACAAACGCTATTTTTTGTCTTTGTTTTCAGCGGCCAACGACTGCATCTTTGTACTATCAACGGAAATTAAACGAGAACGACCAAAACAACTCAAGAAAATGTTAGAGACGAGCAATACTCGACCAGTATTTCAAAAAGCGGCTTGCATGCTGCTGCTGGTAGTGTTTGCAACTTGGATGACGACGGGTTTGAAGGCACAAGGTTGGGAAGTTTCGTTTGGAGGACCGAAGGAGGACCAAGCAAAGGCTTTGGTTGCTACAGAAGATGGCGGATTTTTGGCGGTAGGTTACAGTGAATCATTTGGCACAGATACTGATATTGATGTGTACTTGATTCGCACCGATGCCGACGGAAATCAATTGTGGGCAAAGGTAATAGATGAAGGATTCAGAGAGTACGCTTACGATGTCATCGCACTTGAAAATGGGGATTTTTTAATTGTAGGTTCTATTCAAAAAACACCAGCCGAACTTTCGGACGTGTACCTGCTCAAAGTGAGCGCAACCGGCAAGCAAATTTGGAGTAAGAGCTATGGCAAACTCAACAGAAGTGAAGTAGGTCAGGGTATCACCAAAGCAATAGATGGCGGTTATGTGATCGTGGGTACGAGCAAAGATGATGCTACAAATGATGATGCAATCGTCATCAAAGTAGACGAATATGGACAGGAAATGTGGTCGAAACAGTACAGTGGTGCAAAAGATGAGGAAGCCAAAGCGATTGTACCCTTCAAAGATGGCTACGTATTTGTAGGGTCTTCTGATAATGTGCGACCGAATTCATTCGACAAAGACATCATTGTTTATTGGATTAATACAAAAGGCGATACGATTCGTACCAAACGCCACGCTACGGATGAGAGAGAAGAAGCCAATGACGTGATTGTGACACACGACGGTTACATTGTAGTAGCAGGCTCTATCAATGATGAATCAGATGCCTTTCTTTTAAAATTGAATGCAATAGGAGGTATTGAAAAATCTACCACGATTGGAGGACCACTTGCGCAGGCAGCATTAGGCATCGTAGAGCTACCGGATGGAAGCTTCGTAGTGACGGGCTACACCGAAGTGAGCGCCTCTAACATCAATGTACTCTTTGCAAAAGCAGATAAGAATTTTATAGAAAAAAGGGTCTCTAACCTAGGGCAAGACAAAACAGATTGGGGCGCAGACATTGTACTGGGGCAAGACGGTGGCTTCGCCATCGCTGGGTACACAACCAAAACACTGATCGCAATTGAAGATGCGCTGCTGATTAAAACAGATGCACAAGGAAACACAAGAACCAACTACATCACGGGGCAGGTATTTTTCGACAGAGACGGTGCCTGCGACCTTGACCCATCCGACCCGCCGCTAAAAGAGTGGCTGGTACAAGTGACAGGGGAAACAAACACTTACTTTGGAACAACCGACGAAAACGGCAGATACCGTATCCTGGCTGACACCGGCAAATACAATGTGACGGTATTACCAGCCACCAGATACTGGGAAAGCTGCATCAGCGGTGGGTATAATGTCAACTTAACCAACTTCTACGACACAACGAGCCTTACTTTTCCAATGACCGTGGCTCAGGCTTGCCCATATTTAGAAGTTGACATTTCCACACCGTTTTTGACCATCTGCTCGGATGTGAAGTACACCGTAGATTATTGCAACCTCGGTACTATCACTGCGGCAAATGCTTATGTAGAAGTGACGCTCGATGAAAAATTATCGTATGTATCATCCAGTATCCCTTTCAGCATCCAAAAAGGAAGGACTTATACCTTCCCACTTGGAAACATTACCGCTACCAATTGCGGTGGCTTTTCGATAGAAACACAGATGGCGTGCAACGGCATCGCCGAAGGTCAGGCAACCTTAGTGCAAGCACATATCTATCCTGACACCGTTTGCCTTGAACCCGGACCAAACTGGGATGGCTCAAGTATCACGGTAAGTGGAGAGTGTCAAGCAGATTCTATCTACTTCCGAGTAAAGAATGTAGGGCAGGGAAATATGGCGGAGCCGCGTAAATATTATGTGGTTCAAGAGGACATCATGTTCCGGCAAAATAATTTTAAACTGACCGCCGGACAAGAACTTATACAAGCAGTAGACAACACCGGTAAAACGTATCGGTTTATAGCCGAACAATCAGCAGACCATCCGGGTAAAAGTTACCCAAGTGTTGCTATCGAAGGATGCGCATCGGATGGACAACCAACTTCAACGGGTTATGTAACCCAGTTTCCTGAAGACGATCAGGACAACTTTATTGACACAGATGTACAAGAGATAATAGGTTCGATTTCAGCAGCAGAACTAAGAGGCTATCCCAAAGGTTATCAAGATTCGTTGATAACAGCCAATACCGAGATCACATACAAAGTTTTTTTCAAAAATGCTGGAACCGATACCATTAGAAGGGTGGTCATTCGGGATACCTTGTCGCCCAACCTCAACCTCGCAACGTTGAGCTTAGGAACGAGCAGTCATCCTTACAAGTTTGAACTCACTGGCAATGGTGTCCTGAAAATCACCTTTGATAATATCGAGTTAGTACCAGATGGTAGTGCGAGCGGAACTTCAAATTGGGGATTTGTCAACTTTAGAATCTCCCAAAAACCGAACAACACTACAAACACATTGATTACGAATCGTGCTGCCATCTACTTTAACTATACCGCTCCCGTGCAAACCAACGAGGTGCGCCATGTAGTGGATTCGTTCCCCAGATTTGTTGTCCTCACGGTGGACACGGACGATCAACCACTACCAGGAGTAAAGATAAAAGTAAGTCCGAATCCATTTACAGAATCAGTGAAGTTTGAAATAGAGGCAGAAGGACGTGTTTTCAAAGAATTGACATTTAATGTGTACGACGCTGTAGGGCGGCAAATAAACACACAGACTTTTTCAGGCAATCAATTTATGTATTATCGAGACCAACTGACGCCGGGTATTTACTTTTACAGACTCGAGTCAGAAGGGCAATTGCTCAACAGCGGCAAACTGCTAATCCGATAAGCATAATCCCAAACACACACGGCGTTCCCCGTCGGAAATTTTCGGCGGGGAATCTTTAAAAAAATGAATGGTATTTATACCAAAAGATATAAAAGAAACGTTTTTTAAGAATTAGGTCGTCTTATTATTTTCATGAGATTATGATTTGTTATTAGCGAGAGGACGCAGCGACAAACGCTGCGTCTTTTTTTTTGTCTAAAAAGAAATGATGTAATAGAAATAAAAAAAGTCAACCAATTTTCAAAATTGGCTGACTTTTTCCGTTTACGTCTGGCATCTGACTTCCGGCATCTAAAACGCCGCACTCTTCGGCGTCCTTGGAAAAGGAATCACATCCCGAATATTACTCATGCCCGTTATAAAAAGTACCATACGTTCAAAACCTAAGCCAAAACCAGCGTGTGGCGCACCCCCAAATTTTCTCAATTCCAAGTACCACCACAACTCTTCTTCTTCAATGCCCATTTCGTGCATCCGTTGCACCAGATTTTCCAGCCGCTCCTCGCGTTGCGAACCGCCAATCACCTCGCCGATGCCCGGAAACAACACGTCCATCGCCGCTACGGTTTTGCCATCTTCATTCAAACGCATATAAAATGCCTTGATATCTTTTGGATAATTGCGCACAATCACCGGCTTTTGAAAATGTTTTTCTACCAGCCACCGCTCGTGTTCGGCTTGTAAATCTTTGCCCCAAGCCAATTCAAACTCAAATTTTCCTTTTTTGTATTCTTTAGAATTTAAAATCAATTCAACCGCTTCGGTATA
>CAZJXN010000185.1:2248-9425 GCA_964549655.1 uncultured Saprospiraceae bacterium | reverse complement strand
ATCTTCCATGTGAAGTGGTTCGCCTTTAAAAGCTTTATATATTTGGTCAATCCTTTCGGCTTTGACAATGCTCATAGCTTGGTACGTTTTTAGACTAGCAAAGGTAAAAATTTGTCGTGGGGTTTTAACAAAATTTACAAAAGCTTGGTTGAATAACACTTTGGTAACGAACGGCAAACGGTCAACATCCTAAATTTTTCTTTCCTTTGCATTTTGAAAACGTTATTTGAAAACCGGATAGGTTTGAGGAAAGAAATATGTACCGATACTTTTTAATGATCATAGTGCTTATACTCCTCGCTCGCTGCGCCAGCATCGTGCCGCCCGTGGGTGGACCACGCGATGAAACGCCGCCGCAGCTCGTCGTGGAGGAATCTACGCCCAATAAGCAAGTGAACTTCCAAAAGCAGCGCATTGAACTGACGTTTGATGAGTTTGTGTCGCTGGAAGATGTGTTCAACCAAGTCGTGGTGTCGCCGCCGCTGCAGTATCGTCCGACGTTGTCGCTGAAAGGGAAGACCTTGCGCATAGATTTTGATTCACGGGACACGCTGCGCGCGAATGCTACTTATACCATCAATTTTGGAGAAGCCGTACAAGATTTAAATGAAAAGAATCCAGCGGAGAACTTACGTTTTGTATTTGCAACGGGACCATATCTAGATTCACTTTCGGTGACGGGAAAAATCGTGGATGCGCGTACTGGCGAGCCGCAGAAGGAAGTGCTGTTTATGTTGTACGATAATTTGTCGGATACAGTAGTGCGCACGATTCGACCTTTCTACTTTGCAAGAACAGATACGTCTGGGACTTTTTTGATTGAAAATGTACGAGCAGGCACGTTCAAAGGTTTTGCATTGAAGGATGCGAATTTGAATTACAAATTTGACCAAGCCAATGAATTGATTGGTTTTCCAGATTCCTTGATTCAAGTAGCAGATAGCACGTCGCCTGTGAATATTCGTTTGTTTGGAGATGAACGCGTGGTGCGGCTTTTAGAGTCGGATGTGGAAACGTATGGGCAAGTAAAATTGACCTTCAATCAAGCACCAAAAGATTTGAAATTAGATTTTGCGTATCAGAATCGCAATCAACAGGTTGTGTATGAATATGACTTAGACACGGTACGCGTTTGGTATGATTTGGAGTCGCCTGCCGATTGGGAATTATATGTAAGTCAGGACACTTTTTGGCGGGATACGGTGGCGATAAAAGCATTAGACCGAGGCACGTATTTGCAAAATGCGCGGCTGGCACAAACCAATCAGCGCGTGACGGATGCGGCTATTTCCTTGAATCCAGACCGATTTGTACAAGTGGAATTTAATTATCCGCTCGTTTCTTTTGATACCGCAAGGATTCGAATGTATGAAGATAGTGTTCGGCAAGTCATTCAACCCGTCATCTCCATTGATTCGCTTGCGCCGCGCAATTTAAACCTGCGCTACACTTGGAAAGAAGATGTGAATTATGTTTTAGAAATCCTGCCCAGTGCCGTGCGAGATTTATATCAATTGGCAAATAATGATACTTTATTGCTGACCTATCGGGCCGCGCCGCGCAAGAGTTTTGGCAGTATCAATCTAACTATTGACAGCTTAGACGCTTCAATGAATTATGTGGTGGAAGTCTTTTATCAGGAAACAAATTTGGTGGAAACGTTTTTTATAAGCGGCGTTAATTCTACACAACGACAATTGCAAACGCTGCCGCCGGGCGAGTACTCAATCCAAATCACAACCGACTTAAATAACAACGGCCGCTGGGACACGGGCAACTACGACGAAATGCGACAACCTGAACCCATCAGCCGCCGAAAGTTGGAGACGCTGCGGGCGAATTGGACGGTGGATGGGAAAGTAATTTTGGAGGATGGAAGATAGGAGGATAGGAGGATGCGCTCATTGCTTGTTCGCCTTCGGAGGGATTTTTTTGATGAGCATGATTAAACGAGGATGTAGTTAAATAATTATAATAAGGGCTCTGCGCCTCTGCGCCACCGCTAAAGCTAAGGCGACACGCGGTGCGGCAAAAAAAAATGCGGTAAGGGCTATAAAAATTGGCTAATTGACTAAATGTAAAAAACCTACGTATGTTATGTACCTTATATGTTTGTGGTAAGAAAAACGCTGGAAGAGCAGTTGTGATATTGCTTGTGTTACTTTATAATAACTTTATTTTCGCGCAGCAGAATATTTTGCAACAGATTTTAAATCAACACCCCACAGATTTTGATACGATTTTAAAACAGCCTGATAAATATCAAGTCCAAATCATTTACACCCAAATAAACCGGGATGCCCAGAATCGGCCGCGTTTCAAAACTTACACGGTCGGCTTAGACACCAATCTTTATTTCTACCCTGCAAGTACGGTCAAAATGCCTGCCACATTTATGGCATTAGAAAAGCTGAACGAATTGAAAATCAAGGGTTTAGATAAAAATGTAGCGATGATAACCGGCGCAGCGCGTTTCCCGCAAAGCCCTGTTACGGACGATTCTACGGCTGAAAATTTAACGCCTTCTATCGCCCACTACATCAAAAAAATCTTCTTAGTGAGTGACAACGACGCGTACAATCGCTTGTATGAATTTCTCGGTCAGGAATATTTCAACAGAAAATTACACGAAAAAGGGTACCGCAGCACGCGCTTAATACATCGCTTGTCGGTCACTGGATTTGATGCAGAAGCCAATCGCCATACAAATCCCGCGAGTTTCAGCAGTGCGGATAAATTGTTATATCATCAAGGAGAGATATACAGTCAGTGGGATGCCCAATTGAAATTGGAAGGCGAGCGCAAGGGAAAAGGGTATCAAAATAGCGAAGAAAAAATCGTGAACGAGCCATTCGATTTTTCTGGACGGAATTTTATTTCGTTGCTGGATTTACATCGAATGTTGACTGCCGTTCTTTTGCCGGAAGGCGTTGCAGAAAAAGAGCGTTTCAATTTGACAGAAACGGATTATCGCTTCCTGTACACCTATATGTCCATGCGTCCGCGGGAGAGCCAGTTTCCAAATTATGATGAAAAAGAATATTGGGACAGCTATGTAAAGTTTTTCTTGTTTGGTGATAAAAAAGACAAAATATCCGACAGTGTACGCATTTTTAATAAAGTAGGAGAAGCGTATGGAACGCTCACGGACGTTGCGTATATCGTTGATTTTGAGCAAAATATAGAATATTTACTTTCAGCAACTATTTTAGTCAACGCGGATGGCATTTTCAACGACGGCATTTATGAATACGACGAAACTGGTTTTCCATTTCTGGCAAAGTTGGGACGAGCGGTATATGATTTTGAAAAAAAGCGGGTGAAGAAGTACGCGCCGGATTTGACAAAATTTAAATTGGATTACAAAAATTGATAAAGATGCCAGATAAAAAGATGCCAGATGCCAGATTAGGAGATGCCAGATACTAAATGCCAGACTAAAATACCACTCATGCAAGTAGAAAATAAATCATTCGTTCTTTCTGCCCAACAGGAAAAATCGCTTTTTTGGTTGGATAAAACCGCTGAAATATTAGACAATCGCTTTCGCATTCCCTTCACCAATATTCGTTTTGGATTGGATTCTATCATCGGTTTATTTCCGTATGTAAGGGGATATGGCGGGCTTTGCAATTTCTGGCGTGCTGTTGCTCGTCATGGCGCGAAACGGCGCAAGCGGTATGGTCGCATTGAAAATGGCGGGTAATATTCTACTTGATTCGGCGGTCGGCGTGATACCTTTTCTTGGAGATATTTTTGATTTTCGGTACAAATCGAATACGCGAAACGTGCGGCTGTTGCAAGCGCATTACCGCGAAGGAAAGCATGAGGGTAGCGCACGAGGCGTGATTTTGATTGTGCTGGCGGCATTGGCATTGTCTTTGTTTATAATGCTTTATATCGTTTGGAAAGTGTTAGACTGGATTTGGCAGAGTATATTTTGAGGGTGGAGGAGGTTGAGATTGAGGTCAAGGCTAAGATTGAGGTTTAGACGCTTACACTTGCCCTCAAACTTAACTTTAACACCTACCGTAACCTAACCTTTAACCTCAACCTCCTAAAACCCCATTTTTCACCCGCACCAACTCCGCTACAATACTCAACGCAATTTCCTTCGCCCCTTGCGCTCCAATATCCACCCCAACGGGCGCGTGAATGCGAGTGATGGCTTCCTCGGTAAAGCCAGCTTCCCGCAGTCGAGTCATCCGTTTTTCATGCGTTTTGCGGCTGCCGAGTGCACCGATGTAAGCGACCTTTGAGTTTAATAAAATGGTTAATGCTTGGTCATCAATCTTAGGGTCATGCGTGAGCAGCACGGCATAGGTGTAAGCATCTAATTCAAAATTCGGCAACACTTCGGCGGGCCAGTCTACGAGTAGTTGATAGGGCGGCTCTGGAAATTGCGTCTGCTCGGCAAAAGTTTGGCGTGGGTCAATTACAATCGTTTCAAAATCAAGTAGTTTTGCAAAACGAACTAATTCTACCGAAATGTGCGCCGCACCAATAATCAATAATTGACTTTTTTTAGGAAAAACGTGCAAGAACCATTTTTTATCAGATTCTTCAATAATTTGACTTTTTCCTTTTTCAAAAATATCCAAACCAATTAAAGCAAACGGATAATCGCCACTTTCCACCAACCATTGTTTATCTTTCGCTGAAACAAAATGTTGAAAATCATACGCTTCATTTATCCAACTCACCAATACGCCGCCTTCATTGTGTTGCAATGCTTGCAGCAACCGTTCGCGGGTTTCGCCCGTAGGAAAAGGCTGCACAAAAACATCCAACTCCCCGCCGCACATCAAGCCGACCGACCAAGCGTCGTCGTTGGAGATGCCGTAGTGTAATTGTTTGGGAACATTGGTTTTCAGTACTTCCAACGCTTCTTTCATTACAGCGCCTTCCACACAGCCACCGCTGACGGAGCCTGCCATTTGTCCATTCGCTGTGACGGCAAGTACCGAACCCACCGGGCGCGGCGAGCTACCCCAAGTGCGCGTGACCACGGCGAGGGCAATCGCTTTCTCTTCGGAAAGCCATTGTTGAAGTGTAGATAAGATGTCAAGCATGAAAATTGTTATTTGTTACTCGGTATCTGCAAAAATAGCGTAGAATTCCTATTATAAAGTAAAAGGAATTAAGAAATCGTTTATGTTTTTAATGCGAATATCGGGTTAACCCCGAAGGGGTGATATATTTATAGACAATTGACAATCAACGGGTTTTGAACCCCGACGGGGTGACACATTATACGTAAATAGTGTCACCCCGCTGGGGTTCAAAGTAAATTTTGTCGGTTTTTTTATAAATATGCCACCCCGTCGGGGTTAATTCCATTCATTTGAAGGGGGTTTTTGACCATTTTTAACCCGATATTCGCATTTTTAACAAAAAAATCAAACCAATCTTTGGATCACATAAATCCCACCGTAGGCGGACGAGCACGTTTCAGACAATAGGCGACGGAAGTGGTTAAAAAATAATTGAATTTGGGAAATGGGAAGGGATGGTTGTATATTCGCGCTTGAAAATATCCATAGTTTGGAGGTTTTAAGTTTTAAAATAAACAAGATGAAAACAATCTTTAATATACGAAGTCTGGTTTTAGCAGGTATTTTATCAATGGCAGTAAGTGTAATGGCACAATCGCTGCTACCGGCGGGACCCATTATCGTTCAAATGGAGGATTGTGATACCCCCAATATTATTAAAAGCGAAGAAACTTTGACTGCTCAACCAGATGCGTTTTTTCGAGATAGTTTTATCATCCTCACCTATCGTTGGCAGGGTCCATCCTCCCAAGTGATGCAATCGCAAACCGAGTCCACTTACAAAGCAACTCAAACGGCGGATTATACATTGACTGTGACGGCTCGCTCTCGCGTGGATAGTACCCTTATCAAGCAATTTAGTGACCAAGTACGGGTTATTTTTGAAGCGCGTTGTTGTGAAATTAAGATGCCGAACGCCTTTACGCCGAATGGAGACAATACCAACGATATTTTTGCGCCGGTTTTGCCGGAACATTGTAATTTAGAAATTTATGAATTACAAGTTTTCAATCGTTGGGGTAAAAAAGTGTATGATAATAAGTTGACGGATACTCAGGTTTCCGCAAATCCGACACTGGGATGGGATGGCAAAGTTGACGGCAAAGATGCCCCTTCGGATGTGTATGTGTACTGGCTTCGTTATACCGCACAAAGCGAAAGTGGAGAAAATTATATGCCGCCTTCTATCTTTAAAGGGGATGTGACGCTTATTCGGTAGTTTTAAGGTTGAGATTGACATGGAGGTTAAGATTAACAGTGTATTAATTTTTGTACAGTTGTAATAACTTTCCTGGTTTTTGTGGATATTGCACTGCTAAATATCCTGTTACCTGTTTCGTTCTGAAATGGGTTTACGTGCTTCGATTTACATCTATTTTTATCAATAATCACCTGTTTTAGTAAATCTTGGAGATTTACTAAAACTTGCCATTTACTCAAAACCAATAACCTTATTTAATATGAAAATTACATTCCAACCCAAAACCGTGCAACGCTTATTGTTAGCCTTGCTTACCACCGTGTTATTTGCTACCGCTACCTTCGCGCAAAGCGACGAAGAGACGATTCGCAACTTAGCTAAACTCGAAAATGAAGGTACGCCGATTAAACTCACCGATAACGTCGTAGTGTGGGCAGGTATTTCGGATCAACCCATCGTCGGAAAGCAAAATTGGGAAGCAAAGCGAAAAGAATTCGGCAAAGCGCGTCCGAACACAAAGTTCAACCGCGTACCGGAGCGCATCGTCATTTCCGAATCCAAAGACTTGGCGTACGAATACGGTGCGCACGCTTCCAGTTGGGACAAGCCCGAAGGCGGACGTGCTGAAAACGCAGGCTATTATATGCGCGTGTGGCGTAAAGTGAATGGAGAGTGGCTGCAAGAGGCGTTTTTTATACGATTGACGGAGTAGAAACTTTCAGGGGATAAAGCGTCCTACGGCTTGGAGCCGCTTTATCCCTTGAAATCATTTCGGGACGTGCTGAAGTCATTTCGCGACGCCGTCCAGTCATCCGACGAGCCCGCTGGGTCATTCGCTCACGTCGCCGGGTCATTCGCTCACGCCGTCCAGTCATTCGCTCACGTCGCCGAATCATTCGCTCACGTCGCCGAATCATTCGCT
>CAZJXN010000185.1:0-2148 GCA_964549655.1 uncultured Saprospiraceae bacterium | reverse complement strand
TCATTCGCTCACGTCGCCGAATCATTCGCTCACGTCGCCGAATCATCTGACCACGCCGTCCAGTCATTCAGTGCGCCTGCAAAATCATTGGTTATCAAAGTTTTAGGAAATTTTGAAGATTTTCTAAAGCTGCGCCAGTACCTTTTCAATGCCTTTTTCGACGGAGAGCCAGGCGTCTTTAGGGTCGCTCCATTTGGTAATGGATTTGCTTTATTGGAGATGGGAGAGTTGCTCTTTTATCACCTGGATTTCTTTTTCGAGTTCTTCTAAATTGGTTGTGAGGGCATATTTTTGTGCGACATCAGAAATGGGGACTTGCGCTTCTAAAAAAGCATTTTTCTTTTCTATCAACCTTAAAAGGTGATTTTCTAAGCCCTTTCTTTCTAAATCTATAAGCCAGGCACTTGTCTTTAAATCTACTTGAATGATATCGGGCAACTGCTCGGCTAAGGATTTCTTTTCTTGCACTACTATTTCCTCCTGCTCCGATTGGCGCACTGCGCGATTGCGAATCACACTCAAGTCAATCGGGCTATAATTTTCTTGGTCATCCAATACGCTCCACCACTGCGCGGCTGCTTCGACTTTATCTTCTTGCTCTAGTTCTTGGATGATTTCGTGTAGCCAACGATTGATGGCACTTTCTTCAATGCTCAGTAGCAAGTCATTATTTTGATAATCCGCTTCTACGATAAAAATACCTTCGACGGTATCAATTAGAATACCATTGCGCCAGATGTATTCCAGATTGGTTTTCTGACCTAAGTTGGCAATAAAGGTCTGAATGCGGTAATAATTCAAATAATCGTAGCGGCGGCGGTAATATTTTATCGCTGTTTTTCTGCGTTCCCAGAGCTTCACTGCCTTATCGGGCATCGCTTGTTGCAAAAACTCAGGAAAAATATAATAGGTATCTTCGGTTTCTTCCTCTTGTTGTTTGCTTTCTGGGAGTCGAAAACACAGCGCACAACTGCGCATGAGATTCAAAAACAATCCCTTCTCTTTGGGTTGGTAATCCCCTTCAAAAGCGCGAAAAATATGTTTCACCCGCACTTTCCCGAACCAGTCTTTGCGCATATTGTCATAAAAGTCACTGCTATGATGCAGGGGTTTGTAGATGGCATCCAAAGCCCAGCGCTGGTCAGCGATGATGGTATCTTTTAAATATTGCTCATTGTAATAAATAATACCCTTGTGATGCAATAAAGTGAGCAAAGAAGGAATGGAAATTTCCAGTACGCCACAGTCCTCGCGGCAGCGGCGCTCAAACTCGGCGTAGGGCAGCAGGCGCTCTGGGTTCGTGCTACCCTGATTGTCCAAAAAATACTGCTGCACGGCTACCCACGATTTTGGCATGGGCATACCGTATTCGTGCAAGTCGAGGGCATTTTCATGTAAGGCAAGCCGCAAGGATGGAATGCCTTTGCCAGTCCACGCACTGACGTACTTGATGTCTTCTATGGTATCAAACTTAGCCAGTAGCTGCCGCACGGGTAGGTATTTTTCAGGGTATGTATCCATTTTGTTCTGTACGACTATCATTTTGCTATCGGGGCTCAGTGCTTGTACCGTTTCAATCCAATATTGCAAGCTTAGATTGCGGTTCTCCTCTTCGATTTTTAGGCGGTTGGGCATAGGCTTATTTTCCTCGGCGCTGCGTTCAGTCGCGGGGTCGAACAAAATGAGCTGAATAGCTTCGGAGGCGAGAAAGAGCCGATGCGTGCCGTGAAAAATTTCCTGCCCACCAAAGTCCCAGATGCAAAACAGTACAGATTGTTCTTCTTCGTAAGCCCACTGCTCCAACTGAATACCATCCGTTGATTTTTTGTCTTCCTTACACTTGCCTTCCTTCAGCGCGTGTACCAAGGTGCTTTTGCCCGTATTGCTATTGCCGGTGAGCATAAGCTTCACCGTATGATTGGGCTGGGTATTTTCCATATCGGCAGTCTCCGCCCACCACGCGCAGAGGTGAGGAAGGCAATTGTATTCTTCCACCAGAGCTTTAGGAATTTTTTTGATGGGATTGCCAGAGGCTCTTACTTCTTGTAAATTAGGTAGCGATTGTAATACGCTTAAGTCGCTGATTTGATTGCCGCTGAGGTCGAGGGTCGTTAAGTTGGTCAATTTTTCGAGGACGCCAATCTCGGT
>CAZJXN010000184.1:0-9537 GCA_964549655.1 uncultured Saprospiraceae bacterium | reverse complement strand
CCATTTTTTACAATACTTGCAGAAGTGTCGTCGCACGACGATTCGATGCCTAAAATAGTGACCGTTCTATTGCGTAAGTCCATAAATTTGTACTAACTTTACCCTCGCTATCTCGCCAATGACAAGTTGTTTCACAAAGTAGGTGTCTACAGGCTACCAAAATTCAAAAAATTATTTGTTAATTCGCCGATTCATTCCGACTCGTATCAGGATGGCGGCTACATTCATAATCACAAAAACACCGTAGCGTATGTCAATGTTGGACACAAAAATCAGACCGAAGGTAGAAATCCCAATGACTAAAAATGGTAGCCCCACTTCCAGTTCTGCCAACTGCGTGGTGGCGAAGGGTACGAAGATAGAAGGAAATTTTCGTTCGCCGGAAAATATTCGATTGGATGGCAACGTGGTAGGAGAAGTGCGTTGTGATAAGAAGCTCGTGATGGGCGAGGAAAGTTTGGTAGAAGGCAAAATTTTTGCACAAGATGCAGTCGTGATGGGCACGATACGCGGCGATATCAACATCACAGAAACCTTGCATTTGCAAAGTACGGCAAAAATTCACGGGAATATCTTTACGAAGCACCTCGTGGTGGATGAAGGCGCATTTTTTGATGGCGATTGTAAAGCAGGTGTGAAAAGTTAAATGGTAGACTTTAGATCATAGACAATAGACGTTAGACCATAGATGGTAGACATTAGATTTGGGCAAGTGCTTGATTGAAAAGGATTTATCTAATATCTAAAGTCTACCTTCTAATATCTCAAAAGATTGACGAAACCACAAGTAGACATATCAGAAGACGTATTCCATCGGCAAATGACGGCGCAGAGTGAACTGTCTATTTTGGTCGGAATGGATACCTTGGCTTATTTGGTGACGAATGCGCAGCGCAAAGTGCAGTTGTTGCGAACCTATGCTATTCCGACTGAAAACGGTGGGCTGACTGATATTTTGGAACAAGATGAATTTTTGAAACTCCCATATCAGCAGGTGCGAGCGGCGGTGGTCTCGCCTATTTTCACTTTGGTGCCGGAGCGTTTGTACAATCCAGTGGAGCGGCGCACGTATTTGCAGGAAATTGCGCCGCTGACTTATGAGACGGATGTGCGAATGGATGAATTGTCTGCGTTGCAAGCTCGGCTCGTGTATGGTGCACCAAACAAAACTTTGGATGCGATTACTAAACAATTGCCTAATGCAAAAATTTCTCACGCCACGACTGCACTCATAGCTGGATTGTTGGCTCGTCCGAATGCGCCTACTTCGCCGGTTTTATATTTGCAAATTTATGATGGCTGGCTAGTAGCGATTGTGTTGGAAGGTAAAAATTTATTGTTTGCAAATACCTTTCATTACTTGGCAGCGAAGGATTTTTTGTATTATGTGCTACTTATTTTTGACCAATATAAACTCACGCCTGAGGAAACGCCTGTTTACATTTCCGGTCAGCTTTACGAAAACTCCGAGATTTATCCACTTTTGCAGCGCTATGTTCGCTCGCTCCGCTTTCTGCCCGCGCCCGATTTTTTGCAATTGGGCACAAAATTACAGCAACAGCCAACGTATTTCTATTTTAATTTGTTTGGTATGGTAAAATTGTAGCACAGCCTTTACGCTGACTTCGTCCACCAACCTTCAGGTTGGCTAAAAACACTGCTACAAAATCACCAATCCCGTATTACATGAGAATCATCGCAGGGCAATTCAAAGGAAGAAAATTCCACCCACCGGCGGATAGCTGGCCCACGCGCCCTACGACCGACTTTGCAAAAGAAGGACTCTTCAACATTTTAAATAACAATTTTGATTTTGAAGACCTGAAAGTGCTTGATTTATTTGGCGGCACGGGTAGTCATAGCTACGAATTTATCTCCCGCGGCTGCGAGGACGTGACGTATGTAGACAAATTTGCCCCGGCGGTCAGTTTTGTAACGAAGATGTCGAAAGAATTAAAAGTAGAAGTGTATTTACAAATCGTTCGAGCCGATGTGTTTCAATTTATAAAAAATAATGTACAACAATTTGATTACATCTTTGCCGGTCCGCCGTACGCGCTGCCCACGATTGATACAATTCCTGATTTAATTTTTCAATATGATTTGCTGAAGGAAGACGGCTGGTTTGTGCTCGAACACGACCCGACGCATTCGTATAAAACGCATCCGAATTTTTTGCAAGAACGGAATTATGGGAAGACGATTTTTAGTTTTTTTGTAGCACAGCCTTTAGGCTGACCTCGTCCCCCAACCTTTAGGTTGGATACTATCTAAAAAAACGTGTTGTATACTATTTAAAAACCACCTTCTCACACAACACCCCGCCCAAAATCCAGTTTTTATTAAAAATAAAACCGAGCATGAGAATTATATTACTAATCGCATTTTGCACGATATTTTCCAGCAGCTTTGCCCAAGTAAAAAAAGAAACCAATATCACCGGCTGCTGGCGGGGCAAAATCACGCAAAACAAAGGCGGTATCCGACCTGAATACGGGATCGAAATCTACCTCACCCAAAAAGGCACCAAAGTGACGGGTCGCTCCTTCGTTTATTTTGACAAAGTATATGCTGAAATGTACCTCGAAGGCGAGTTTACCGATGGTAAAATGCTGATATTCAGAGAAAGTAAAATAACGGCGTATAAAAAATTGGACGGCATGGAGTGGTGTCTGAAAGGTGCGATGCTGAATCTGGTGAAATCTGGCAGTTCTTCGCGGCTTGAAGGCCCTTGGACGGGCAACACTTCGTTTGGACCTTGTATTCCGGGCAAGATAATTCTGAAAAAATCTATTCCGAGAGCATGAGGATGGTAGGATAGGAGTATTGGATTACGCGTCAGTTACACTTTTACATTTTACATTTTGCGGTTTTACATTTTACATTTTCTAACTTTGCGCCTCTATTTCCAATCAGCCAATTTTTTATGACAATTACTACTTCACATATTACAACGATTATTCAAGACAGCGTTACTCGCGCCGTTTTAGAATTGTATGGGCAATCTGTTCCTATTACACAAATTCAAATAAGCCCGACGCGCAAAGAATTTGAGGGCGATTATACGATTGTAACTTTTCCATTTACTAAAATAACAGGCAGAAAGCCGGAAGTGATAGGGGAGGAGCTGGGCAATTTTTTGGTGGATAATGTCCATGAGATTAAGGCTTATAATGTTATTAAAGGCTTTTTAAATTTAGTTGTAAGCGACCATTATTGGACGAACTTCTTAGAAGATATTTACACGCAGGAGAACTATGGACAGCAATCCCCAAATGGCGAAAAAGTCTTAGTCGAATTCTCTTCTCCCAACACGAACAAGCCTTTACACTTAGGACATATTCGTAATATTTTGCTCGGCTGGTCTTGTTATAAAATTTTACAAGCGGCTGGTTATGATGTAAATAGAGTGCAAATTGTAAATGACCGAGGCATCGCGATTTGTAAAAGTATGCTCGCTTGGCAAAAATTTGGTAACGATGCTACGCCAGAATCCACAGACACAAAAAGCGACCATTTTGTAGGTGAATATTATGTACTGTTTGAAAAGAAATTTCAAGAAGAATATAAAACATGGCAACAAACCGACGCGGCAAAAGCTATTTTTGAAAGTAGAAAGAAAGCAGAGCTAAATGAAATTGATTTTTTTAAAGAATATAAAAATACTTATTTCAACGAATACAGCGTACTCGGTCGAGAAGCCCGTGAAATGCTCTTGCGTTGGGAAGCAGGCGACGCAGATACGATTGCATTATGGAAACAACTAAACGGCTGGGTATATCATGGTTTTGAAGAAACGTATCATAAATTAGGTGTCGAATTTGATAAATTATATTATGAATCCAATACTTATTTGTTAGGAAAAGATATTGTAGAAGATGGATTGAAACGCGAAGTTTTCTACCAAAAGCCGGATGGCTCGGTCTGGATTGATTTGACGGCAGCAAAACTCGACCACAAATTGGTATTGCGTAGTGATGGCACGTCCGTGTACATGACACAAGACCTTGGTACTGCGCGACTTAGACATGAAGATTTTAATATGAATCGGGCAGTGTACGTGGTGGCAGATGAGCAAAATTATCACTTTCAGGTATTGTTTGAAATTTTGAAAAAACTCGAAGAACCGTATGCGCGGGGCTTGTATCACTTGTCGTATGGCATGGTGGATTTGCCCACCGGCAAAATGAAATCCCGCGAAGGCACCGTCGTGGATGCAGATGATTTGGTAGCAGAAGTCATCGCCGAAGCCCGTGAAAACTCAAAAGAACGAGACACACTATCGGAATTATCCGAATATGAACAGGAAGATATTTTACGTAAAATTGGCTTGGCAGCTTTGAAATTCTTCATTGTAAAAGTGCACCCGCAAAAACGAATGACCTTTGATCCAAAGGAATCCGTGGATATGCAGGGGCAGACAGGTCCGTATGTGCAAAATGCGTACGTGCGCATTCAGTCGGTATTGCGCAAAGCGGAAATGGAAGGTTGGGATAATGACCGGCTATCGGTAAGTGCGGCATATCAAACGCTGGAAACCGACGAAAAGGATTTGATTGCTCAATTATACACTTTTCCAAGTCTGATTCAAGAAGCGGCGGCGAGTTACGACCCTTCCACCATCGCCAATTTTTGTTACACCTTAGCAAAATCGTATCATAAGTTTTATCATGATTATTCGATTCTGCGCGCAGAAACAGAAGAAGCGGTGGCTTTTCGATTAAAATTGTGCCAAGCAACTGCCAATGTGCTGCGTTTTGGAATGGATTTGTTGGGTATTGAAATGCCAGAGAAAATGTAAAGTGTTAGGATATTGTGATATTGGCTGCGCGATATTTTGATATTTGTCCGCCTCTGATAAATTGTGATATTTTCTCTATTAAAGTAAAAAATCGCTGAGATAGAATTGGAAAAAAGGCGAAAAAATCCGTGTAAATCCGCCCAATCCGCGTCATCCGCGTTCCAATTATGCAGTAAGGGTTGTAAAAAGTGAGAATCCTATTTAAATTGTAAAATAATGATTGATATAAATAAAATCCCTTCGCCAGCTTACGTGTTGGAAATGAAGCGGTTGCGAGAAAATTTGGAATTGATAAAAAGTGTGCAAGACCGAGCAGATGTGTCTATTATTTTGGCACTCAAAGGTTTTGCAATGTGGCGCGTGTTTCCATTTGTAGGGCAGTATTTGAAAGGTGCAACGGCAAGTTCCTTCCATGAAGCGCGACTTATTTTTGAAGAAATGCGGGTGAAGGCGCATACTTATTCCCCCGCGTACCTACCCGATGAGTTTGCAGAGATTTTGCAATATAGCAGCCATATTACTTTCAATTCCATTATGCAATATCATACGTATAAAAACCAAGTCGCCGCCGCGAACATTTCGGCTGGCATCCGCGTCAATCCTGAGTATTCGGAAGTAGAAACGGACTTGTATAATCCCGCTGCACCGGGTTCTCGCTTGGGCGAAGTGATTGATAACTTTAATGGTAAGTTACCGGAGGGTGTATCAGGCTTACATTTTCATACCCTCTGTGAATCAAGCTCTTTTGAATTAGAAAAAGTTTTGCAGTCTTTTGAAGCCAAGTTTTCCAGCTTTTTTCCACAATTGAAATGGGTCAATTTTGGCGGTGGACATCTCATGACACGCAAGGGTTATGATATCGAACATTTAATAAAATTATTACAAGATTTCCGCCAACGTTATCCATATCTGGAAGTGATTTTAGAACCCGGTAGTGCTATCGCTTGGGACACAGGTGTGCTGGTTTGTACCGTTTTAGATATTATAGAAAATCGAGGTGTGAAAACGGCGATTATAGATGTCTCTTTCACAGCGCACATGCCTGACACGCTGGAAATGCCTTACCGACCGCGCATTACAGGTGCTTCTTCCACTCCTGAACCCGATAAACCAAGCTATCGCATCGGCGGTGTAAGCTGCTTGGCGGGAGATTATATGACGGAATATTCGTTTGAAAAACCATTACAAGTAGGGGATAAATTGATATTGGAAGATATGATTCATTACACGATGGTAAAAACTTCTACTTTTAATGGCGTAAAACATCCAGCGATTGCTATTTGGCAAGAGAACGATACGCTCGAAATTGTGCGCCAATTTGGTTATCCAGATTATAAAAATAGGCTTTCTTAAATTGTGTTCGTGTGTTAATGTGTTCACGTGAAAAGCGTACACGAACACATTCATACACAAACACCTGAACACAATATTTTGAGCATTTCAGAAACATTTCAAGCATTCGTACAAACATTGAGCGGCGTGTACGACCCCGGTGAGGCACGAAGCATTGCGCGGATTGTATTTGAAGATGCGCTGCGCGTGCATGATTTGCAAAGTAAAGCGCCGTTTTTTGAGTTGCAAGAAAAGTTATTACAAGATATTCAAAAGCGTTTATTACAACACGAACCGATTCAATACATCCTCGGAAAGGCGGATTTTTATGGCTTGAAATTTCAGGTTGACCATAACGTGCTGATTCCCAGACAAGAAACGGAAGAATTGGTCTATTGGATATTAAAAACGATTCAAAAAGAAATTAAACATTCTAATCTTGGAATATTAGATATTGGTACCGGAAGTGGCTGTATTCCAATTACTTTGAAAAAGAAAATGCCACATTTGAATATCAGTGCGGTAGATATTAGTGAAGATGCTTTAGTTATTGTAAAAGCGAATGCGGAATTGCACAAAACTTCTATTGAATTTATTCAAACTGATATTTTAAATCAAAATGACTGGCAGCAATTTGGACAATTTGATATCATTGTAAGTAATCCGCCGTACGTTCCTTTACGCGAGCAATCAGTCATGTTTCCAAATGTTACAGGTTTTGAACCTCATTTAGCACTATTTGTAGAAGATGAAAATCCATTGATTTTTTATGATGCCATCGCTGATTTTGCGAAAATACATTTGAATCCAAATGGTTATTTATTTTTTGAATGTAATGAATTTAACGCAAAAGAAGTCCTGCAGTTGCTTGTAAATAAAGGCTTTAAGAATAGTTTATTACAAAAGGATATGAATGGAAAAGAGCGGATGATACGAGCAACACAATTAATTTTGAGATGACACCTTGCCGCGCAAGATGTCACCTCAAAGAAAAGAAAAACATTTAGTTTCGTTCGTACTTACAGCAGCCGTGCAGGCTATTATACACTTCGTCCTTCGCTTTTACTTTATCTGTATCATGTCCGACGGATGCAATTTTATCATGAATACCAGTTAATGATACTTTTTCAGCATCATATTTTACAGTTATCATTTTCGATTCTTCGTTCCATTCCGCAGCAGTCACACCGTCGAGCGAGGTCGCCGCTTTTTCGATACGAGACTTGCACATTCCGCAGTTACCACCCACTTTAAACGTTTCAGCTACTTCTCCTTTCATAGCCACCGTTTTTGCAAGATTTAAGTTTTCTACCTTGCCATTGGCACGTATAATTTTGACATCCTTTGTGGTGTAGCCTGCTTTATCCACTTGACTACTCACTTTTTCAATAGATAAATTGTTGGAAGCATCCGCCGTAAAAGTCATTACGCCCGTCGTAATTTCAATTTTAATATCTTTCGCCACTTTCAATTCTTTAAACTTTTTCTCTAATCCATACGCGCAGAAGGGACAGCCCAAGCCTTCCACTGTCACTGCGAATTTATCCGTCTGCGCAAAAATTGTCACCGTTGAAAACAACGCAATTGCAATAATTATAATGTTTTTCATGATTATTTAATTTTTAAATTTTTAATAGTTTTAAGAAATGAGTACACTACAAAATAATTTTTTATATAAAATGCGCTCCTTTTACCCCAGTCCTAAAGAGTGTCCAACGCGCGGGAGGGTCGTCCTTTAGGAAAAGAGGTAGCGGAGGAAATATAAATAAACTTAATTCACAGCATAATATCTAACGTCTGGCATCTGGCATCTAAATATCTGGTATCTCCCTAAATTATAATAATTCTAAACCCCGCTATCACCGAAAAATCTCTTTCCCACAGCGGATTATCAGGCAAATCCTGATACAGCGGCAATTGTACCGACAAATCAAACGTCCATTTATTAATCGCATACTGAATACCCGGCGCGTAAAACAGCGCACTTTGCATCCGGTAAGTATGTTCATTGTGCTGCACCGGCATCATGGTAAAGCCTTCCGTTTCCAAATACAAATTTAATTGATTGACTGGATACGACGGCTTCAACAGCGGAAAACCGAAGCCCAGCTTGTATTCCAGCATATCCGCCATGTGCCCGGCAGCCATGAAACTGTAGCCCAATTCAGATTGCACGCCTAACTTCAAACTTTCCATACCACCGACAATGCCCAAATACGTGCGCCAAGTGCCTAAGCCCAAGTCAGCCGTATGTGTATCCGGTCCAGTTGGAAAAGTCTGGTCTATTTTAGCGGCGAAACGCACCGTTTTACCAATTCTATCTTTCCGGAAAAACTGGTATTTGAAGATAGCCTGTAAATCACCGATTTCAACATCGCGTCGTAACGCATCGGAAATGACCAGCGAAGGCATAATAGAGAACTCGGTGTTTTCCGTCATATCATAATGAAACATGATAGGGATGTAAGTATATTTTACCAAGTCGTTTTCCCGATAACGAGCAGAAGTCATCACCATACCGCGCCCGGCACCCATCATGATTGGCTTATCGGTAAGAATGGGCGGACCTTGCGCTTGAACACATTCATTTACCAACCAGACGATTAGTAATAAAAAACCAATTTTTTTCATGATAATGATATTTTCGTCTAAAAGATAAACCACCAAGTGTACAAAGATTTTCACAAAGGTCGCTACGCACTGCTTTGTGTGCCTTGTGGTTAGTTGAAGCTATGAGTAGCTTTTTACTTAAATGAAAATACCTAACAAAGGAAAGCTTGCACCCAAATATGAATAGCCCGTGTCAATGGCGGTGGACGATAATGTGCCCAACGCATCAATTCGGTAGATACTGCTGCGACTTCAAAAGTAGGAAGTGGCAACAAAATCGCTATGATATCTGGATGTAAAATAGAATAATCGGACGTATTAGAATCAGTATTAAATTTGAGATAGTCAACGCGGTCTTGACAGCATTTTTTGCGTTGAATACCCTGCTTTT
The DNA here is from genome assembly GCA_964549655.1 of uncultured Saprospiraceae bacterium. Lineage (GTDB taxonomy): Bacteria > Bacteroidota > Bacteroidia > Chitinophagales > Saprospiraceae > JADJNW01. The sequence continues at coordinate 403 of CAZJXN010000184.1, read as the reverse complement.
GCTGCGTTTTATGAAGGGAACACGTTTTTTGAACCGGCTGACAAGTATGTACTGCTTTTGCAAATAAAGACATATGCTTCACCCGTTCCATGCAGAAATGCCGGAAGAGCGGCGCGCCCGTCGAAATCACGAAGAGCCACAGCGCGAGGGTGATATGTGTGATTCGCGATAGCATGGTGCAAAGATATGGGAAAATAACAAATGGAGGGGATTTTAAGTTTTTGATAACTTGATGACAAGGGTTCTTGCATAGTTAAAATAATTAAATTAAAAAATAATACCAAATACACTTGCATCATAGCAAGCGTTCCTTTATATTTGGTGCAATAACAGAGGCTATCCGTTTACAGGCATAAAATGTGCTTGTAGGTGGATTTTTTTTTTGGAAATTAGTTTTTAGCTA
>CAZJXN010000183.1:6742-9717 GCA_964549655.1 uncultured Saprospiraceae bacterium | reverse complement strand
TACATTAACACACCAACACAATTTTAATTTTCCTTTTCGTCGGTGTCGGCTTTTTTCTTATCGTCGCCTTCTTTTTGCCTTTGAATGCGCTCGCCTTGTTTGAGCTTGCGAGAAATGGCGGTGTACGGTCCACTCACCACTTCCTCTCCTACTTTCAAGCCAGACAACACCTGAATATACTCATCATCCTGAATGCCCGTTTTCACTTCTGCCATGCGCACCGTGTCAGCGGATACGACAAAGACCACTTCTTTCAAATCTTCTTCTGCTACCGTGTTTTCGGTCGTGTTATTTGCAGTTACCGCTTGTCCACCAGCTCGGTCTGCCTTCAATTTTTTCTTGTTTTCGTCTTTTTCACGAGTTGTAACCGCTTGAATAGGCACTGCGACTGCATTGTTTACGGTTTCGGTATTGATTTCTACAGAAGCGGACATACCCGGCAGGAAAGGATAGACTGTGCCTTGCGCGACCAAATCCTTGTAAGAATCTGGGTTCACCGTAATCCGCACTTCAAAATTCGTCACTTGGTCGCTGGTCAGCGAAGTAGAGGTGCCTGTACTGGTAGAAGAGCGGGCAATTTGTGTCACATTTCCTTTAAAAATCCGTCCGATGTAAGCGTCCACTTCAATTTCTACTTCATCCCCTACGGTCACTCTTGGAATATCGTTTTCACTCACATCCACCCGCACTTCCATCGCGTTTAGGTTGGCAATACGCATGATTTCTGTACCACTCATTTGAGCGGTTCCTACTACACTTTCACCTTGTTCGATGCTTAGTTTAGAAACAATCCCACCAGAAGGGGCATAAATCGTGGTACGCCGCAAGCTGGTGCGCAACTCTTTCAGCGTAGCGTCCGAACTTTGAATCGAAAATTCGGAACCCCGCACGTTTTCCTGCGCTGCACGGATGTTGGCATCTGCCGCGCGTAGGTTGGCTTCCAATCCTTGCAAACTGGAAAGCGACGCATCATAATCTGCTTGTGAAATAACGCCTTCTTTGCGAAGTTGCTCGTTGCGCTTATGAATCTCGCGGGCATTGCCGAGTTGTGCCTGGATTTGTTCTTTTGCTGCCCGCTGCTGTTCTACCTGCGAGCGCGAACTTGCCAACTGCGCTTTGGCACTATTTACACCTGCTACACCTCGTTCTACCTGCGACTGCACGGCTTCTGGGTCTACCCGCGCCAGCAATTGTCCGCGCACGACGGAGTCGCCCTCTTCCACAAGCAATTCCACGACTTCACCCGATACGACCGAACTAATTTTAATCTCCTTTTGTGGAAATATCTTGCCACTGGCAGCCACTTTTTCTTTGATGGTGCGGGGAGTCACTTTTTCCACCGTCACGGTTTCGCCCTTGGGTTTAGAGCGCTGCCGCACTGCCGCCACTACCACCAATAAGGCGATGACACCGATGAGACCGAATAAGAGCCAATTACTGCGCTTTCGTTTTGTTGCCATTGTTGTTTATAATTAATAAGTTTTTCTCAATATAATACGTGAATAGTGATTTGGGATTCGTGATTTCCCGTCTTACCTTTCACAAATCACCAATCACAATTTACATTTCACAAATCCCGTTTCATAAATCCCTTAATCCAAACTAATCTGCTTTCCCTGATAGAATTCCACCACTTTCACATTAAAAAGATATTGATATTTTGCTTGAATCAGACTGATTTGTGCTTGGTCGAGATTGTTACGAGCCGTTGTAAATTCCAAGGAATTAATTGCACCGAGGTCGAAGCGTCGTTGTGCATTTTGAAATGCAATCTGATTTGCCTCTACCGAACGCAGCGCTGCATCATAGGAACGCCGTCCAGCACGGGCATTGGAAATACCGGTTTGAATATTTGTTTTTAATTGCTGCCGCGCTTGGTCATTGGTCACTTCCGTATTCAATATGTCCACTTGTGCGCGTTGGACATTGATTCTATTTCTAAAATTATTCAGAATGGGTATATTTAAACTAAGACCGACAGCTTGCCCAAAGTTTTCATTGAGTTGATCGAAGTACGGATTATTTGTAAAAGTAGGAATAGTTTGATCCGTTTCAATCGTGACTGGATTTCCATCAATAAAAACTTGTTGTGGTATCCGCACTAAATTAGTGCCTGACGGTACTTGTCCTTGACTGGAATAACGCGTATCCAGACTACCAAATGCAGAGAGCGTTGGAAATAAAGCTGCTTTCGCCACATTGACACCCAACTGTGAACCCTGCAAACGCAATTCGTTCGCTTTAATCTGCGGCTGGGTATTCAATGCAGTAGAATAAACTTCGTTCAATGAAAATCCATCGGGATTCACCTCTGCTGGAATGGTAATCTCTGGGCGTTGAATGCGAATATCCAAATTAGGGTCTACATTCATCAATTGCTTCAGATTGAGATAAGAATTGGCAATGGTATTCTCAGCATCTATGATAGATTGTTCATTTCGAGCTATTTGCGCCAAAATATCGTATCGGTCATTTTCTGGTCGAGAACCCGCCCGGATTAACCGATTTACTTGGTCCAAATTGGCTTGCGATAAGACTAATTGCTGCCGAGCAGTTGCCAGTTGTTCTTCTCCTAATAATACATTTAAATAAGCAGTTGCTACATCTAATCCTAACGTATTGGCAGCATCAGCAGCATCCAATCTGGAAGCCTCTACCAACACTTTACTTTGCTTAATGCTATTATTAATTTGACCACCAGCAAAAATCGTAGCATTTGTACTCAAAGAAAACTGATTGAATCCAATACTTTGACTATTGAAACTATTGGTGGTTGGGTCAATGGAGCGTCCAAAATTGTAGCCATAACTTGCCGAACCATTCAAAGTCGGAATGCGATTCGATTGGTCTTGCATGAGTTGCAACTCAGTGGAGCGGATAGCGGTTTGCGCCCGTTTTACAGCCAAATTATTCTGCTGTGCGTACCGCACTGCTTGTTCCAGTGACCAAGTTTCTTGCGCGGAAACCAGTGTAAT
>CAZJXN010000183.1:0-6642 GCA_964549655.1 uncultured Saprospiraceae bacterium | reverse complement strand
CGTACCAATCACGCGGTCATATCGCTCGCCAAAGGGTCGGAAGTAAATGAGGATGGTGTACGTATTTTCAGTTTCTTGCGCGTCGCCTTCGATGGTGCTCATATTAGCGGTTTTCACTTTGCCGGTGCGCGGCACGGTGGCGTAAGCGTAGTCATAATAACCCTGTTTGAGTTGCACTTTTACCACGTAGCCGTTGACGGCAGTATTGTATTGCATTTTAAATTCGGGTTTCAACTGCCATTCGCTCAATGCGCCAAACAAATAAACTTCATCATCATAAAAAGGCTCTGGATTATATAATGAAAAAAGCACATTGGCATAGTCACTGGACAAAGTCGAACCGAAGAACACTTTCTTGGCAACCTGCGTCGCCGCAGAATCTTCTAAAAATTGGGACACGCGTACATCTTGGTTTCCAATCACAAAATTGCCGTTCAAATCCGTGTATTGCAGGTACACCATTTCTGAGCGCTTCTTATCCTTTGCCACCGCCACTTCTATACCGTTATCCGTCGGCTCAATAGAGGCAATATTCATAGACCGATAATTCAAATTGCGCAAATCAAAAAACCGAAATTCTTTCCCCGCCGGAAAAACAATTTTATCCTGATAATCAAACACCACTTCATTGATGCGGGTGAGCAGCGGCGACATATTGGTAATGGCATTGTCCCATCTTCCGTTTTGCAAAATCGTAGCACGAAGCTCTTGCTGCGGACTTTTTAAATTAATATTCTCATGATTCACCGCAAAATCTATTTCCTGATGTGTTCTCGTTTTACTTACATTACTTGGGCGAACGAATTGCGGCGAGATGCGCACCAGCGACTCGGTTATCACAAAGCGACGCGTCAACGCAAGGGTTTTCTTCCCTTGATTATCATACACTTTTATTAAATAATTACCCGATTTCCGAAAGGTGAGGTTGTTATTTGGTAAATAAATCCGATAATTTGTAAAAGGTCTCGTCGTGGTGTAAGAATAATCATAATCATTGACCTGATTTTCCATAAAGCCATCCATGTATTCCATCTCCGCCAAGTTCGATTGTTCCCAATACATATTGCAATGGACGATGGCGTAGGTATAATTTTTGGCATCTGCATCCAAGTCATCAAACGACAGCACGAGCGGCTTGCTCGCCTTCAAATCCATAATCGGATAGCTGGTAAATCGCCCTTCAATATGAAATTGTACCGTCTTGATATTGGGTTTGTAACTATAATCATAAAAACGCAACCCTTCATCTTGTGAATACGAAAGGTTCGTTATGAAAAGCAATGAAAGCAACAGTAAGTTTTTCATAGTCCAATTTAATTCAAGGGGTTCAACGTTTAAAATTATAATGTAGTATATCTGGAGGTCAGATGCTAAATGTTAGACAATAGACTTTAGAAATCCCAAACGAGAAATATCAAACTTAACCTTAATCTCAGCCTCAACCTTGATCTCAACCTCAACCTTATTTCGGTTTGCTTGTAAAAATAGAATTTTTCACTCGAAAACGCCACGGAATTCCGGTCCATTCTTCCGCCGTACTCAATCCTACTCTCGGACTCGCAATAATCTCATTTTCTTCCAATTTCAAATTCCTATCTTCCAGCCAAATCGGACTATCCACACTCGTCAAATCCAAACCAGAATGTCCAACTCGAATCCCCATCGCCACCCCTGCTGCGCCTGGACCCGCCGTTATTTTGGGTTGTAAAACGCTCCTATTTCTTCGCAATAGCATCAGTTCTACATTTTCTACCGGCTCCACGGCTCGAATTAAAACCGCGTGCGGAATATCTCGCACATTCGTCACTACATTAAACAAATGATGAATGCCGTAGCAAATGTAGACGTAAGCCGTGCCGCCTTCGGCGTACATGTGTTCGTTGCGCGGCGTGCGGCGGTAGTTGTAGGCATGGCTGGCTTTGTCCTCCGGGGCGCGGTACGCTTCTGTTTCTACAATTTTTCCGACGGTGCGCTCGCCGTCTATTTCAGTAATTAAATACTTCCCCAGCAGGTCTATGGCAATTTGTACCACATCTTCACGTAAATAAAATGCTCTTGGTAAAATCATTTTTTGTTATAAATGAATAGTACACTGATTTTTATGATGCCCAAGATTTATTATGATAAAAATCAGTTCAAATCATAACTATCTTAACAAATCAGTGTGCCATTTCGCAAAAATCAAACATTTTAACGGGAATAATTCGGTGCCTCCTTTGTAATCGTAATATTATGCGGATGACTTTCGCGAATGCCGGAATTGGTGATACGTACAAACTGCGCCGCTTGCAATTCTTCAATCGTAGCCGCTCCACAATATCCCATGCCCGCCCGCAAACCGCCAATGTACTGCACCATCGCTTCCGCAATTGTCCCTTTAAATGGAACCCGACCTTCGATTCCTTCTGGAACGAGTTTTTTAATATCGTCTTCCACATCTTGAAAATAACGGTCTTTGGAGCCTTCTTGCATGGCGCCGAGCGAACCCATGCCGCGATACACTTTAAATTTCCGCCCTTCAAAAATAATCGTCTCGCCTGGCGCTTCTTCTACCCCTGCAAACAAACTCCCCGCCATAATCGTATCCGCACCTGCTGCTATCGCTTTCACAATATCCCCGGTGTAGCGAATGCCGCCATCGCCGATAATTGGAACGCCGGAATATTTAATCGCATCCGCCGCTTGAAAAATAGCGGTCAACTGTGGAACTCCGACACCTGCTACGACCCGCGTTGTACAAATACTCCCCGGACCCACGCCTACTTTCACGCCATCCACGCCTGCATCCACGAGTGCGCGTGCGCCTGCGCCCGTAGCGACATTGCCACCAATAATTTGCAAATCAGGAAAACGTTGTTTCACTTTTCGAATCGCGGTCAACACGCCCTGCGAATGCCCATGCGCCGTGTCCACACAAATTACATCTACGCCTACTTTCACCAATCCTTCTACTCGATCGAATAAATCCCGCGTCACGCCGACTGCCGCGCCGACCACCAAGCGACCAAATACATCTTTACAAGAATGGGGATAATCCTGTAATTTCAAAATATCTTTATATGTAATCAATCCTACCAAAATCCGATTGTCATCTACCACCGGCAGCTTTTCGATTTTATAACCTTGTAGAATATCCCGCGCTTGGTCGAGCGTGGTACCTGCCGGAGCCGTCACGAGGTTTTCTTTCGTCATCACTTCATACACGGGGCGTCGCTTATCCGTTTCAAAACGCAAATCCCGGTTCGTCAAGATTCCAATCAGTTTATTGTTTGCATTTACAATTGGAATCCCGCCGATTTTAAACTTTTGCATCAAATTCAACGCATCCGCTACTGTTGCATCATCGTGCAATGTCACGGGGTCGAGAATCATGCCACTTTCCGAGCGTTTTACAAAGCGAACTTGCTCCGCCTGCTGCTCAATACTCATATTTTTATGAATGATGCCGATACCGCCCTGCCGTGCCATGGCGATTGCCAATTTGCTTTCGGTCACGGTGTCCATTGCAGCAGAAATAATGGGTACATTGAGGCGAATGTCGCGGGTAAGTTGGGAGGACGTGTCCACCTCTCGGGGCAGCACTTCCGAGTAAGAAGGGACGAGCAGCACGTCATCAAAAGTGAGCGCGTCGTCCAAAAATTTATCCGTTGCGATTTTTTGTGTTTCCATGTGCAAAGATAGGGAAGATTTATAAAGTACGAAATACGAGGTAAGAATTTTTACCACAAAGGACACCAAGGGTTTGCACAAAGGGTACTATGCTGCTCACCTTGTGTTCTTTGTGAATAAACTTTGTGACCTTTGTGGTTGAATAAGTAGGGCGAGAAATCGTACTTCTTACTTCCAACCTCGTACCTTTGAAGTATGACACTTTCCATTTATAGCGATGACTCTTTCATGAAACAAGCTCTCAAAGAAGCACAAAAAGCCTACGAAGCAGGCGAAGTCCCTGTCGGCGCTATCGTCGTATGCCAAAATCAAATCATCGCCAGAGGGTATAACCAAACCGAACAACTCACCGACGTGACCGCCCATGCAGAAATCATCGCCCTCACCGCTGCTGCCAATTATTTTGGTAGCAAATATCTGGATGAATGTACCTTGTACGTCACGCTCGAACCTTGCGTGATGTGTGCGGGCGCACTCGCATGGGCGCAACTCGGCAGACTCGTGTACGGCGCAGAAGACGAAAAACGAGGTTTTATGCGGTTTGGGAAAGGCTTATTACATCCAAAAACGACGGTGGAGTATGGAATTTTATCGGAAGAGTGCGGGGCGTTGATAACGACGTTTTTTAAAACGAAACGGTGAAGCGAAGCGTCCTCTGGTTTGGAACAGTAGGAAAATTTGCGGAAGCTTCTACTCTCAATTAGGGTTTCCGCACCAAAAAAGCCAATCAAGGTGGTTTGTACGAAGAAGTGCGAGATTTTATGGTCAAGCGTACGCGCCTGATGGATGAAAAAGATTACACCTTAAAATAGAATTGCGAAAATGACCTATTAATACCGCTTATTAGAATGTAAATACCCTAAATTGTAACGTTTTTTGACCAGTACCAACTTGCATTAATTACTTAAAATTTAAAACGTATAAAATTATAATCTTGGAAAAGTTTACAACTCTTGTTTCCACCGCCGTCCCACTTCTAATGGAAGACGTGGACACCGACCAAATCATTCCCGCACGCTTTCTGAAAGCCACTACGCGCGAAGGCTTCGGCGATAATTTATTTCGAGATTGGCGGTACAACTCAGACAATACGCTCAAGGCAGATTTCGTTCTGAATAACCCAATTTATACCGGACGGATTTTGGTGGCAGGTCGCAATTTCGGTTGTGGTTCCAGCCGGGAACACGCCGCTTGGGCAATTCACGATTTTGGATTTAAAGTAGTGGTTTCGAGTTTTTTTGCAGATATTTTTCGCGGAAATGCGTTGAATAATGGGCTATTGCCAGTTCAAGTGTCAGATGCTTTCTTACATACGATTTTTTCTGCCATCGAAATGAATCCAAAAACGGAATTGCACGTAGATTTAGAAAGACAGACGATAACGTTATTGGAAAGTGGCGATTCGGAGACCTTTGATATTGATTTGTACAAAAAAGTTTGTATGATTAACGGCTACGACGATATTGACTACCTGTTGAGTATGAAAGATAAAATTCAAGCATTTGAACAAGCGCAGGTTTAATTGTATTATAATTGGATGTGCTAACCCCGCTTTACGGGGCAATTTGTGCCGATTTGCTAATGTGCTAATAACCCGCCGTTACTCAAGTAATTGACAGAACTAATGATATTGATTATTTAAGGAGAACTTTTGTGACTTTTTTGATCTTAAATCATTTACCTTTTTGAAAAAGTATTTACCTGATAGAATCTGAATATTATACAAGTGTTAATTTTTACTCCCATGAAACGTAAAATTGCAGTGCTGCCCGGCGACGGTATTGGTCCGGAGGTAGTAGAACAAGCCATCAAAGTCTTGGACGCGGTGGCCGACCGATTCGGTCATCGTTTTGAATATTGTTATTGTGAAGTGGGCGCGGCTGCCATTGATAGCACCGGCGACCCACTCCCCGAGGAAACCCTCGAAGCTTGCCAAAATGCCGATGCGATTCTTTTCGGCGCCATCGGTCATCCCAAATACGATAACGACCCGACTGCCAAAGTACGCCCCGAACAGGGCTTGCTGCGCTTGCGCAAAAGCTTGGGTTTGTTTGCCAATATTCGTCCGGTGAAGACGTATGAATCCTTGCTGCATCTCTCGCCCTTGCGCGAGGAGCGCGTGAAAGGCACGGATTTGGTCATTTATAGAGAACTCACAGGCGGTATTTATTTTGGTGCAAAAGGTAGAAATGAAGCGGGAACGGAAGCGTATGACCATTGCACGTATGCTGATTTTGAAATTGATAGAATCGCACGATTGGCGTTTGAAAATGCGATGACCCGCCGCCGAAAATTGACGCTGGTGGACAAAGCCAATGTATTGGAAACCAGTCGCTTGTGGCGTGAACTTGTGACGAAAATTGCCAAAGAATACCCCGAAATTGAGTTCGACTGTATGTTTGTGGATAACGCCGCGATGCAGTTGATTCAATACCCGACGCAGTTTGATGTGATTTTGACCGAGAATATGTTTGGCGATATTTTGTCGGATGAAGCGAGTGTGCTGCCGGGTTCGATGGGCTTGTTGCCGTCGGCTTCCATTGGTGCAAAAACGGCTTTGTTTGAACCCATTCACGGCTCGTATCCGCAAGCGGCTGGAAAAGATATTGCCAATCCGATGGCAGCGATTTTGTCGGCAGCGATGATGTTAGAACATTTTGGCTTGCACGAAGAAGCAGATTCAGTGCGGGATTCGGTCACTAAAATTTTAGAAGCGGGTATCGGTACGCCAGAAATTCAACCCCAAGTGGAGTGTGGCTGCGCGCAAATTGGCGATTTAATAGCTTTGAATGTGTATGATGAATCGCTCAATTTGAAAAAAGCGAAAATAGAAGAGCGGGTTTCGACGATAATATAAACATAGACAAAAAGCTTTTCGGGAAAATAGGGATGTCATCGCTTGAAGCGATGACATCCCTTCACTAGACACCTTACCAATTTTTTATTTTACCGCATGGTCACATTCACCGGGTT
>CAZJXN010000182.1:0-9930 GCA_964549655.1 uncultured Saprospiraceae bacterium | reverse complement strand
GAACAACGGCTTGCCGTCCATGCCGCCCAAAGCCAACCCGCAAACCCAACGCAGGGCGGCACAGGCGGCAAGCCAAGCGTTAGCAATAAGAAAAAATGAACCCTTTTCTCTCTACCCTCTCCTACCACGCGCAGCAGGCAACGAAGCCCTATGCCAGGAGGCGCGCATTCCGGCAGGCAAGGTGTTTATTCCTGTAAATCAATGTGATACGCACGAGCTGAGGGAGTGTGTGGTGCGCAGTTTTTTGCTAAGCGAAGATGGCAAGGATCATACGATTGCTTTTTCAGAGATACCCAACCTAAATCGGATTATACGTTTGGCGGAGTACATTATACCATTTTGGATGCCAGAAGTCAGATGCCAGATGCCAGAATTCATTGGAAAACAGTGTGTTATAAAAAGGAATATACGTCATTATGTATTGAAAATGGTATTATACCTGAAACATAATTAGGAGAGGTACAAAACATAATTGGGGTTATCTCAAAGATGAATTGAATGCTCCTTCGGGCGGGGGTCAATTATACTTGAAACATAGTTAGGGGTATGCTGGACCTGAATTCAATTATACTTCAAAGTGAATTCAACTATACTTGAAATACGAATAGCGGTAACTCCAACACAAAGTGAATTATATTTCGCGGAGGGGTCAATTATGTTTTTTGTTTATCGGGATTCGGTTTTGAATGGAGACTGCTACCAATTTTGCTATCCTTCGCCGCAATAAAATTCATCTACCATGCCAACCACCACCCTCCAAACCCGCTTCCGCCGCGAACTGGAGAAACTGAAACACGAAATCCAATCCTACCACGATGAGCGCAACCTCTGGAAAATGGAGAAAAACATCCCCCATTCATCAGGGAATTTGTGGCTGCATTTGGTAGGCAATTTGAATTTATAAGTATTACACCGTGTATTTTAGATAAGTCATTTTAGATTTAAGGTATTACATACTCATTTTTAAGTAAGCTATGTGACTTTGCAAGTATTACACGATGCTTTTTAGGTATTACACGCTCATTTTTAAGTAAGCTATATGGATTTGTAAATATTACATAAATATTTTTAGGTAAGATACATTGCTTTATAAACATTACACGTTTATTTTTAGGCAAGCCACGTCAATTTACAAGTATTACAAAAGTAACTTCAAGTATTACACAAAAACTTATAAATAAGACGTTTGCATTTAAATAAATGAAACAAATTCTTTTTTCTAGGTGCTGCTCCGGTTGTGCCATTCTTTATTGAAATCAGCACCTACATTTTGCTGAACAGGTCTTGCGGAATTTTTTGTATAAACTATGCAAAACAATTTTAACTTTATGGCTTACATTATGAATTGATTTTTTCCACTTATATGAACAACATTTGTCTTTACACCGAAAGCACTGAACCGTCCGGCATGGGTCGGCTCATGCTCATACTCGCCGCTGAATTGCGCTCCTATTACAACTTTTCATTCGTTTGTCCGCCAAGTGCGGAAGGAAATCGGCTATTGAAAGAGGCGGCGGCATTGGGGCTTACGACTTACGCCCTTTCACGTCCTGAGGACTTTCACGGCTGGCTATCTATGCAGTCGGTGGATGTGTTGCACAATCATGCGGGCATTGGCTGGGAGGGGCATAGCGGTGTACACATTGCGCATGGGGAAAAGATTCCGGTGGTGCGCACGGAGCATCTGCCGTACCTGATAACGGACGAGGCGCAAAAGGCGGAGCATCAGCAGTTGATGGGTTTAGTGGAGCGATTGGTGTGTGTGTCCAAAGGGGTGCATCATAGTTTTTTGACGGCTGGTATTGCTCCGAATAAATTATCGGTGGTACAAAACGGGATTATACCTCCTATTTCCAATATTAATCGTCAGAAGACACGCCAAAAGTTGTTGCAACAAGGCTTTCCCATCCCTGTGGATGCGCCGTTATTCCTGAGTGTGGGTCGTTTTGCGGAGCAGAAAAATTATGATATATTATTACATTGTATTCCAATTGTATTACAAAAATATCCAACAGCGCAATGGCTGCTGGTAGGCACAGGACCGCTGTTGGAAGATAAAAAGCGGCTGGTAGAAGAGTTGAATTTGACACATTGTGTTCATTTTACAGGTAGCCGCAATGACGTACCCGACCTCATGCAAGCATCGGATGCGCTGGTGGTGCCTTCGCTGTTTGAAGGGCTGCCCTTGATTGTGTTGGAAGCAATGGCACTGCATCTGGCGGTGATTGGCTCGGACGTGTGTGGCATTGCGGAGACGGTGCGCGATGGTGTGACCGGGCGTTTGGTTCCCCTAAATGATGTGTCTGCACTGGCAGCAGCGATGCGTGAGTTATTAAATGACAGGACGCTTGCAACCACTTGGTCAGCAACGGCTTACAAAGACTTTCAGCAACACTGGACCGCAAAACGCATGGCGATAGATATGCAAAAAGTGTATCGGGAAGTGATGGGCGTAGCAAAAATATTTACGTTGCAACCAGAGCGGAGTGCGAGTTTGGTGGGTGTTCAAGATAAGTAATCCCAAAGGGAAAATCTTTACATTCCTGCGCTAAAATTTTATTTATTAGCTCATGTTACTCAGCACCCAATAGAACACGGATTTGCACCGATGCAACGGATAAACACCGATTTTTCTATTAGTGAGCCCTCTTATAATCCGTAAACATCCGTTGTACCCGTGCAAATCCGTGTTCCATCCTGTCGCTTGGGTAAAATCCGTTATTAAATTTTATTATAGAAAATATGCTTTCCTCAAAATGCTGCTGCAACTTGTCTAATTTCCAAAGTAATCGTATCATTGCCGTCTAAAAAAATCGAAAAACCAATGACGAAAACAAGAATTGGCTTTGTAGGCGCAGGCGGCATCACCCGCAGACACATCGGCGTACTGCAAGGAATGGAAGATGTGCAAATCGCCGCATTTTCTGACGTACATTTTCCCGCCGCTCAAGAACTTGCCAACATTCATCAAGCAAGCGCTCACCCTTCCCATGAGGAGATGTTAGAAAAAGAGCAACTTGATGCCGTTTATATTTGTGTGCCCCCTTTTGCGCATGGACAAGTAGAGTTGGATGTGATCGCAAAAGGGCTTCCCTTCTTTGTAGAAAAACCGCTTGCCGTTGACTTAATTACTGCTGAAAATATTGCTAAAGCTATATCCGAATCAAAATTAATTACCGCCGTTGGGTATCACTGGCGCTATTTGGATGTAGTGGAACAGGCGCAAGAATTGTTGCGGGAACGTCCGGCACGATTGGCTTTGGGCTATTGGTTGGATTCTACACCGCCGCCTGAGTGGTGGCGACACCGCGCACAATCCGGCGGACAAATGGTGGAACAAACGACCCATATTTTTGATTTGGCGCGGTTGCTGGTAGGCGAAGTTAAGTCCATTCACGCGCTGGGTTCGCATTTACAAAGAGACCGTTTTCCCGACTTAGATATTGAAGATGTGAGTGTTGCGAATTTAGCTTTTGAATCGGGTGCGGTCGGCACGATTGCCTCTACGTGTCTGCTCAATTGGACGCATCGCGTGGGCTTGCATTTATTTTCGGATGGAATGGCGATGGAAATTACCGACCGAGAAATCATGGTGGATACTGGACAAGGACGACCCGTCACCCATTCTCAAATAGACCCTGTGGTGCGCGAAGATCGCGATTTTATAGATGCCGTGCAAGGCAAAGAAAATTGCATTCGAGTGCCGTATGCCGAGGCATTGCGAACGCATGCGCTGGTGAGTGCGGCTACGGAGTCATTAAAACAAGGAAAAGCGGTTGATGTGCTGATTTGATAATCACGCTTGTTACGCGCTCGTATGGCAGTATTGGAACGCGGATGACACGGATTGGGCGGATTTTTGCGGATTTTTCACTTTCTTATTTAACACTTTAGAGCGTTCGATAATATTTAATTAATTATTACAATAATTTCAAACCGTGTTGCATTAAGCCATGAGCGCATTAGCAAATCGGCACATTTTCACATCAGCAAATCGAAGACATGAGTAATCCAAGACATATCCGCTCTCTCGGCGTAGAAGCAAAAGATAGAATGTACATCTGGGGCTACGAGGAAGGTCCCTTACCCGATGGTCATTTTAGAATTGAGACCTTGTACACAGGCTTATCCGCTGGTACAGAGTTGACTTTTTTCAAAGGTACAAATCCATATTTATACTCCCGTTGGGATGGGGAGTTTGGTAATTTTATTGCTGGCGAAGCAGGTATGCATTATCCCATGCCGTTTTTGGGTTATATGGAAGTCGGGCGCGTGAGCGAAAGTCGTACGCCTGCCGTGCAAACAGGCGATGTCATAGCGCATACGTATGGTCATAAAACAGGACACACGGTTCATCCGGCGCATGAATTTTTTGTACGGTTGCCCAAAGATTTCGACCCAATTTTGGGAATTTACGTCGGTCAAATGGGACCAATTTGTGCGAATGGACTCTTGCACGCGGCGGCGGATTTGTACGGACCGAATGTAACAGAATTAGCGCAAGGCGTGCGAGGACGATGTGTGTTGGTGGCGGGTGCAGGCGTAATTGGTTTACTAACAGCACTTTGGGCGAAACATTTAGGCGCAGCGGAAGTCGCAATTATTGACAGTACGTCAGAGCGATTGGATGTGGCGCGAGCATTTAGCATCATCGCTTTGAATGAAAAGGAGATGGATCCAGCGCGTTGGTGCAAAGAAAATTGGTTTAACAGCTCGAATGACCGAGGCGCAGATGTAGTTTTTCAATGTAGAGGTCAGGATGCGGCATTGCAAATGGCGCTTCGTTGCTTGCGTCCGCAAGGTGCGGTGATTGACTTGGCTTTTTATCAAGATGGTGCGAATGCCGTTCGATTAGGCGAAGAATTCCATCACAATGGCTTGAGCATTCAGTGTGCGCAGATTGGGCGCGTGCCGCGTGGTTTGGCAGCTACTTGGAATCGCCGTCGTTTGGCGAACGAAACGGTTGAATTTTTGAAGGTATATGGTGCGTTGATTAAAGAACATTTAATAACAGATGTCATTCCATTTGATGAAGCACCTGCTTTATTTACCGAATTATCTGAGCGGCGGCGGCACGTATTGCAAGCGGTTTTTAAGGTGTCGGAAATGTAAATTGTTCAAGAATAAGAAGTTGCCCCGCGCTAAAGCGCGGGGGTAAAAGATGTAAAAGTTTAAGGGCTTTAGCCAAATCGCTATGTTTGGCTAAAGCCTAAAATATTTGTTTTTCATGTCCCCGCGCTAAAGCGCGGGGCAATTAACGCCTTAAAATTTTATTTTTGAACGAGCTTATGAGTCCAAAAAAAATATTATTCGTATTTAGTTGGTTAGTCGTCGGTGGTGAAGAAACGGAAGTACGCTTACTGGTACAAAACCTCGACCCGGAAAAGTACAAAATAGACGTAGTCGCCTGCTTTCGCAAACCCAATATGCCCGAGCAAACGCACACACAATTGCAAGCGTTAGGCGTGCATATAGACACCACTCCTTACACCCTTTCTTTTGAAAATACGGTTATTTATTTAGCTCAAAAAATTCCATTATACGACCTCATCATAGCTTGCCAAGCAGTGCCAGACGTGTATCCAGCACTCGAAAAATTGACGGCTACTCCCCCACTCCTTGAGCACGGCGGCTTGGTAGAAGAGGCGTTGAGAGGTCCGAAACACCTGACGGCGCGTTACATCGGTGTGTGCGATTCCATTCGAGCGGCGGCGGCAAGTGTGCTACCAAACCGACCGCATCATGCGCTGGAAATCCCTTCGATGGTGGATTTGTCGGAATTTAATTCGGAACAACGAGATAATGTTCGAGCTGAATTAAATATAGCAGAAGACATGCCACTTATCGGTTGGGTCGGACGTTTAGACCGCAAAAAACGGGTAGAAGATTTTATCCGAGCGGCAGCTATTGTGCAAAAAAGTCATTCAACAGCTCAATTTGTAATCGTCGGCGGTCCCGATGCGTTCATGCCAGAATATGCCGAAGAGTTACAAGTTTTAAGTAAATATTTAAATGTAAATTATAAAATAATTTGGCTGGGCGACCGCGCCGATGTGCCTCGACTAATGAGTGGTATGGATATTTTTGTGTGGCTCTCGCAAGACGAAGGGATGCCGCACGTCATAGCTGAGGCAGGCGCGGCGCGGCTTCCCGTGATAGCGACACAAGACAATGGCACTTCTCAGCAAATCACCGACGGCGTATCTGGCATATTCGTACCCCATCAAAATCCTGAAATGGTTGCAGATAAAATTTTATATTTGATAAATAATCCAATCATTGCTAAACAATTAGGAGCCAATCTTAGAAAAAAAGTAGAAACGGATTACAGTGCGGTGAATGTAACCAAGCAATGGGAAGCCGTTTTTGAGGAAGTGTTGGAGGAATCAAGCCTACAGAACAAGTAACTCGCTTAGAGCAAGTTACTTGTTCTGTGAGATGATTTAATGTCCAAAAAATGTATCTTTGTTCACAATTGCCACATACACAGATACATACGTTGCAAGCACCAACCGCAGAAACCGAGGTAAAATATTCAAGGCTGCCGTTTTATTTAATTTGTAACTAATTATTAAACTACATGTAGTAGTAGTCAAATTTAATATTTTTAATTAATATAAGGCATATTCTTACTCGCGTTCCGCATAAGCCCATCCACCAATTGACCGGGAGTGCTAAAAGTACTTCCTGATGCTTTGTGATTGTAATTCCAGATCATTTTCTTCGTTTCCGCATCATGAATGTCCAATGTCACAGTGGTTTGGTTAGTAGAACCCCATACGCCCACCAGCAATCCGAGCGCCACGGCGGCTCCTTCTGACATCGGTTTAGTCAAAGAATAATTAGAAGTAATAATCGCATCCACGTCCAACGCTGCGGCAATCTCTGCGGGTGTGACCGACTTATCATTCAGAATGCCTGCTTTTTGCAATTTCGCATTCGTCGTTTCCACATCTTGAATTTCAATAAACATCTTGCCTTGTGTCTTACGTTTCAGCAGCCAACTGTACATTTCTTTTTGAAAATTGACCGATTCTCTTATTTCTTGGTCTCTTAATGCTGCTACATCATCTTTTTTTCTGCCGGTAATGGATACCTTTGGAGGCGCAATGGCGATGGTCTTGTGACTTGCTGCTCTGGTTTTGGCATCGGGGCTAAAGTACACCTTTGGCGAGCAAGCTTGTAATAATACTATACAACCCATCATTAGTAAAAAAGCTTTTCTTTGCATAAACTTGGAAATTTGTTAGTCATAAATTGAAAATACAGCACAAAACTAATCATATCATGGACACCATTTTTTATAAAAAGCCTTTTTGTCTAATTTTAACGATTAAAGCTGTTTGCACTTATTTTGAACGAGTTAGACAATAGATAAGCAACTTATTTACTTAAATCAAATGAACGGCTGTCATAAGGGCACTGATGTTGGATTGCCCGCCACAGGCGAAGAAACCCTACAAAAAATTTATGCAGGCTTTGTAAATGTGCAAGATGTCTTAGTGGATTTGAATAACGATGAAAGGGTAAATTTAATAAGAATACTGAAAAACTTGGATGATTTTCATACAAGGCAGTATAAAGATAATAAAATTATGTAAAATCGATGACTAACAGATTAAAAAAAATACATTCTATTATAGGCAAAGGTAATTATTCGCAAATAATATAATTAAAGATATTTTTGTATTTTTTGCGGGAAATATTACAATGCGTTGAATGCCAATTGTCCACAAACCTATTAAAATACCAAGAAAATTCATCGTGATATATTCAAATACAGATATTAATAGTCTTATTCAACTGCTTCCGTATGATATCACTGCTGCTATCATTTCCAAGCAAATGCTTAAATCTGTAAAGAAAAATGAGTTTTTGTTAAAGGAAGGGGAAGTGTGTCATCATCTCTTCAAAATAGAAAGTGGCATTTGTAGAACTTTTAGAAGGTACACGAAACAGAAATCACGAGCGGCTTTTCTTTCACGGGTGATTTTGATACCTCCCCGACCAGTCTTATTTTTGAAAAACCAAGTACAGAAAACATTCAGGTTATTTCAGATACGACTGTTAATATCTTTAAATTGGAAGACATTCGCCAGCTTCGGCAAGATTATTTTGCTTTCGATGAACTTATGTTCCTTGCTTTGGCGGATTACACCACTGCGCTCGAAGAACGGCTTTTTGAGCAGCGAACGCTCACGGCTACCCAACGTTATCAAAAATTAATCTCCAATCATCCGCAAGCCATTCAAGATATTCCGCTCAAATATCTTGCCTCTTATCTGGCGATTTCGGTAGAAACGATGAGCCGAATTCGCAAAAAGCACATCATTAATTGACTTTTGTCAATTGCTTTCAATTTTTATTGCGCTGATATTTGTCGCATTTATTAAAATAACCCGACAAATATGAAGTTAATATTTCTAATTATTCTATTTACTTTATCTACTTCCATAACTTATGCGCAACGCTGGCAGTTTGAAAAAGAAGCAATAAAGCAACTTCCCATTCACTTTAAAATGGCTTATTTAGGAACGATAAAACATCCCGGCTTCAAAATTGGGCTGGAATATCCTTTAGTACAAAGTCATTACTTTTCAAAAAATAATACGCTAAAAAAAGTAAAGGAACAGTTCCTAACGATTCATTTGGGCTATTATCGCCACGAAACATTTCACGACCATTGGATGCTAAACGTGGGTTATTTGTGGCGAAGAACCAATCAGCACGGCTGGTTTACAGATATAGAACCACAGGTAGGCATTAGTAAAACTTTTTTAGATCGCACTACTTACAAAGTAAATGATACCGGTAATGTATCAAAAGTGGATTTAGCTGGTTATTGGTACGCCAACACACAGTTTGCTTTTGCTGTTGGCAAAGATTTTTCTATGCTTGAAAAGCCAATTCCGTTAAAAATATACCTTCGACCTTCTATCATTGTATTAATTCCTTATAATAATTTTTTATATGCACGTCCAGCTATTGAAATAGGTGGTATTTTAGATTTATATCCTCGCAACACGACTGTCAAATCATTTAAAAGAAAACAATCATGAAATATACCCTATTTTTAATACTATTAATAATTGGCGTAAGCTGTCAAAAAGATGCAATCACATTTTCAGAAAATACGGATGAAACCTTTTATGTCCAACACGCCGGTTCAAGCCTTCGTGTACAGGTGCGTGGCAATACCAATTCCGATAAAATTATCCTTACGGTACATGGCGGACCGGGCGGTTCTTCCTACTATCTGAGCTATTTATCGCAAATGCAAACGCAGATAGAACCAGATTTCGCAGTCGCTTATTTAGACCAACCCATCGCCGGTGCATCGCAAGGGAATAAAGTTAATTACGGTATTGATGATATTGCAGCAGGTGTAAAGAAAGCTATTTTAATATTAAAACATCGCTATGGCAACAAAAAAGTAATATTATTTAGCGAAAGCTGGGGCGGCATCATTAGCACTGCATTTTTGACACAAGGCAACAATCAGCAATTGGTGACTGGCTGGATAAATGCAGACGGACCGCATGATTTTCACTTACAAGACCGAGAAATTATAAAAATGGCAATTACTATTGGGAATCAACAGATTGCGTTGAATAAGAATGTCACGACTTGGCAGAATATTATAAACTATTGTAAAAATAACGACCCAACTGATAATTATGAAGTTGCTAAAAAGCTAAATGACTTATTAGGCGACGCCGAATATTTGATTGATAGTGTGCCAGATGTTGAATTTAGCACCCCCGCTATTTTTTGGAATCAATCAAAACAGAATAATGCGCCTTTCACCGCATTGATATTCAATCTGCTCAGTAATTCCAGAAACGAAGTAGAGAAAGGAGCTTACGAAAAACATTTTGAACAAGAAGTAAATAAAATTAATATTCCATTATTATTATTATGGGGGAAATA
>CAZJXN010000181.1:6415-10078 GCA_964549655.1 uncultured Saprospiraceae bacterium | reverse complement strand
TTTTTAACCCGATATTCGCATTTATAACAATCAAATAAATTACGGTTCAGACAGTCTTCACCAAATAACCCTTGAAATTTTCCTAAAAAACTCCGAACTTCACGCCTTTCCCAAGTGTTCTCCAACGTTTTAGGATTGTAATCGTTTTTACATAAAAATTCAGCGTTGAAGATAAGTCTGGTGCGAAAGTTTAGAGAGATGCAATGCGGGAAGTCTGGCATCTGGCATCTTAAAATCTGGCATTCAAAAAAAGGTTATGGAAAAAATTGAGATGGATATACTGGCACTTGCGAACAGCGAGACCCAACCGAATAGCTTTGTCATTTTTCTAAAAGAAAAGTTTGGCAATCGGCGGCTGCCTATCGTGATTGGTGGATTTGAGGCGCAAGCGATTGCGCTGGCATTGCAGGACATCAAGCCGAACCGCCCGATGACGCACGATTTGTTTAAAGAATCGCTGCTGGCGTTGCACGTGGATTTGGAGGAAGTGCTGATTACGACCTTGCAGGAGGGCGTTTTTTATGCGACGCTCATTTATACGAAGCCGGAAGGTTCTGTATTGGAAATTGACTCGCGCACCTCGGATGCGCTGGCTTTGGCGGTGCGTTTTGGCTGTCCAATATATGCGAATGCTACTGTGCTGGAGGAAGCTGCCATTGCGGTGGAGGACGACGATGATGAAAATTTGGAAGCGACGCTGCAAGCCATCTCGCCGGATGCGCCGCTTTCGTCGTATCCAAATATAGATTTGGAGCAATTGCTCAATGAAGCCCTTGCCAGTGAGGACTACGAACGCGCCGCTGAAATACGGGATGAGTTGAGAAATCGGAAGGAAAAGAGTTGATAAGGGGATGATAGGAAGATGAGAAGATAGGAACATAAAACATTTAACTTATCCTCCTATCCTCCTATCCTCCTATCTTTCATCTTCACCCTATAAACCATCAAAATGTTCCACACCGAAACCTACGTCCGCCGCCGCCAACAATTACAACAAAGTCTACAATCGGGCATTATCCTTTTTTTGGGAAATGAAGACAGCCCAATGAGTTACCAGGACAACGCTTATCCGTTCCGGCAGGACAGCACGTTTTTGTATTATTTTGGCTTGGATTTGCAGCATCTCGCCGCCATTATTGACTTGGATGAAGGTACGACCATTATTTTTGGGGATGAACTCTCCATGGATTACATCGTGTGGATGGGCGCACAGCCGACGATTGCGGAATTAGCTGCAAAAGCAGGCGTTCGAGAAACGAAACCTTATCATGCAATCGAGCAAACCCTCCAAGTAACGCGGTCGCTTGGTCGCGCCGTTCACTACTTACCGCCTTACCGCGCCGAAAATCGCATTCGGCTGAGTCAATGGCTCAATCTGCCTACGGATGAATTGGAAAATTACATTTCGGGAGATTTGATAAAAGCGATTGTACAGCAGCGTTCTATCAAAAGTACAGAAGAAGTGATAGAAATGGAGAAAGCGGTCAACATCAGCAAAATCATGCACCATACGGTGATGCAAAAAGCAAAGGCAGGATTGAAGGAATATGACTTACGCGGCACTTTGGAAGGCATTGCCATCTCGAAAGGTGGCTATCCGGCTTACCCGACAATTCTAACCGTGAATGGACAAACTTTACATAATCATTTCTATTACAATACTTTGCAAAGCGGACAATTGGTATTGGGTGATTTTGGGGCAGCAACGGCTCGGCATTATACAAGCGACATTACGCGTACTTTTCCAGTCAATAAAACCTTTACAACCCAGCAAAAAGAGATTTACAATTTGGTTTTACAAGCGGAACGGGCGGCGATTGCATTGATACAACCGGGCTACCGTTATATAGATATCCATCTGGAAATTGCTAAAATCATTGCGGAGGGTTTGGTAAATGTAGGTTTGATGCAAGGCGATGTGGACGAAGCGGTGGCGCAAGGGGCACACGCGCTGTTTTTTCCACATGGCTTGGGACACATGCTCGGCTTGGATGTACACGACATGGAGGATTTGGGGGAGGAACACGTTGGTTATGGCGATGAACTGCAACGAAGTACACAATTTGGTTTGAAATCTTTACGCTTGGCGCGAACATTACAACCCGGCTTTGTGCTGACGGTGGAGCCGGGGATTTATTTTATTCCGCAGTTAATGGATTTGTGGGAAAGTGAAGGAAAATGTAAAGATTTTATTAATTATAATAAATTGAAAGCGTATCGTGATTTTGGCGGCATTCGCATCGAAGATAATGTGGTGGTGACGGAGAATAGTGGTCGTATATTGGGAGAACCGATAGCGAAAACGGTGGCAGAAGTGGAGGCGATGCGTAGCGCAAACTTATAAGGTTTCCAAAAACCTTATAGGTTTAAAATTGAAAATCATGGCTCCCGTTTATAAAATACAAACCCATTCTTCCGCCCCACTTCCTGCAAGCCCAGAATATTTTCTAATTCCTTGGCTTTGTGAATTTTCGTAACAATATACGCTGGTTTATTTAGTGGTTCATGTAATAAGCGGTTCGTACATTCACTATCTTGAAAACACGCGTCGCCCTGTTTTTTGGGCTGACCATAAAAGAGATGTACATACGATTTATAACTATACGTGGCTACGTAACAATCTTCAGTGGCTTTACTTTGAAAAAATTCGACGGCGGCATTTTGAGAATAGCGTTCGATACGACCAATAAATCCGATTAAAGTTGCCATTACAAAAATAGCGATGCCGCCAAATAGGATTCGGAAGCCCCGTTCGGCGCGGTTTCTGGAAATGTGATGCGTTGCAAAAATCAAGGTCAAAAGTAGGATGATGCCCGGTAAAAATACTTCCCAACTTTTCCAATTTACATTCGCTTCCAAATTCGCCATTGCAAACGGGTCTTTTGCGAAAAGCGGTTTTAGCATTTCAATATTCAATCCTGCAAAAGGCAAGACGAAAACTGCAATCAAATACAGTCCGCCAATCGTCCACAAACCCGCTTTGAGCCAGCCATTGAACGCCACTTTTTTATCTAAAATGTGATTCACAACCAAAGCCGCCAGAAACGTAAGCGGAAAATAACACATGGAAGAATAGTGGACAATCTTGGATTGTACGATAGAAAATAGAATCAACACGACCCAAAACAAGAATTTCATCCAGGTTTTAAAATCCTGCTGATGTAATAACTCTTCTTTGTCCATTTTGAAAAACGAGCGAATCGCAAAAATGGAAGATGGAAAACAGCCGACCAACAGAATTGCAAAATGATAACCGGGAAAACCCTTGTGTCCCGCATCTGGCGTACTGAAGAGGCGATATTGATAGTCGTTAAATTTTTCAAACTGGTCCAAAAAAAACAGGGTGTACCAAATCGCAGCGATGGCGCAAGCAACAATTGTAAAAAACAAAAACTGTGGCACATTCACATAAAAGCGGAATCGTTTATAAATCCAATAAACACCTGCCGTCAAAGCCACAATAAGAAACGCCACCGGACCTTTCGTCAGAATGCCCATGCCAATGAAAAAGCCGCCGAGTAGCAAGTAAATCCATTGATTTTTAGGCAGATAGATATTTTTGAACCCCGCTCGTTTCCAGTAGGCGAGTATAAAAAAGTATAATCCGAGGAAAATAAAGAGGTTAAACCACGGGTCAATAATACCCGATTTGAAATATAAAAA
>CAZJXN010000181.1:0-6315 GCA_964549655.1 uncultured Saprospiraceae bacterium | reverse complement strand
GCAAAATTTATCTCATCCCAATCGAATAAATGCACCCCGCCGAGAAACGGAATAAAAAACAACGCGCCGAGTATTGCGAATAATAAGGAGTATTTTAGACGGTCAGACATGATTGTGTTCTTGTGTTCTTGTGTTCAAGTGTTCAAACACGTTTAGCCTACGTTTCGATGAGGACTTGCCTACACGAAGACATGAATGGTTGTGTTCAAGTGTTCAAGTGCTCTTGTGTTCGTCCGTTACATGAACACGTGAACACAAGAAGACATTAACACAATTATTATTTTTTCCCACGACTTAAAAAATGCAGCACCTTGCTCACAAAATCATCATTAATCCCCAGCCAACCTTTCAAGCGATTGTAGACAGCGATTGCTTGTTTATCCATCCAAATAAAAGCACTTTTGATGCCATCGCCGGGGCGCGCGCGGTAATTGGTGGCGCGTTTTTTCGGCGCTTCTTTTTCTTCTGTAAAATAGTAAAGCGCGATAGATTTGCGAGTCATATTTTCCGGACACTGAATCGGTTCGGGCAAGCCATGAAACGAATCTTCATCGGTATTAAAAATAACAACGCGATTGAAAACCGGACTAATTTTTTGACGGCATTCCTTCATGTCGCGCGTCCACAGTTGCAATTCACCTCGGTATTCTGGTTGCCAATTTTCATTCAAATAAACCAATAAATTCACGCGTCGCCGCCAGTTGCGCTTGTGCGGATGCACCGTAAAATCAGCGTGAATATTTAAAAAACCGTTGCGTTGACTTTGGTGCAAACCGCCACCTTCGAGCGATTCGTCGGCTTTCAGATTTGGAATGCCCGTGAGTTTACTAACAGCAGCTACAAATGCTGGCGTATTCAATTCCCGAATCACGTCTTGCAAAAACGGCGGAATCAAGTCCATTTTATTTAAACCGTGCTTTTTCTCGTTCACGTGCACATAATGAATCCAGCCGTCGTCTTTTACTTTTGGAAAGGCTTCCATCGCTTTTTGCGCCGCCCAATCTTCGAGGAAATTTTCAAATTGTGCAAAAGGGTAGGGGTCTGCATTTTGATAAGTCGCAGCTTGTTGTTCAAAAGCGGCTTCCCATTTGGAGAGATTGAGTATTTGTTGTTGCGTTGCTTGTTGTACCATGTGAAGATTTTTAGAGCAGAGAACAGAGAAGACAGAATAGAGAAGCCAAATCATCGAGTAACAATTCTCGTGTCTCTGTTCTGTCTTCTCTATTCTCACTTCTTCTTAAAGGCGTAAAGATAAAACAAGTTTAGACTTTGCGCGGGCAAGTGGGATTTTGTAACTAAGTTTTTGTGTCAGATGCAAATAGATCCACTCATCCCGAAGTGTCGGGACGCGAGCTACGTGCGCATATGACGTGGGCAGACCGGCGCGAGCAGTGCGTTTAGTTATCTGCAAATGTAGCAATTGTCATACCTGTCTTTTTGTAGAAGACACGCATCTAATTTAATAATTCTAGATTGAATCCATGTTTCTTTTACATGGTCTGAAAGTTCTTCCTCTGCTTTTTGTTCTGAATTACGCAAAATATACAAAAAATATTTGTCATCCTCTTTAATGATGGTTATATTCCTGTTTGGATACTTTTTTTTGATAGTAATTGCATCTTTTAAATATCGTAATCAGTTAAATAAACTGCCCAATAATCTCGTGATACAGGTTCAGGTTTTGTCGTAGTAACAACAGATATTTCAGAAGACTGATTTGTTTCTTTTGGATAGAATGTACGTTTAATTGTTGGAGTTAAAAATAAAAATGCAGCTATTACAGCTATTATAGGAATGAACTTTTTGTTTTTACTAAAAAAGTATTTTATATTATCTAAAATTGAGACATCATCTTTTTTATTATATCCTTTAGCATTGTTTACTGGAATAAGGGTATTAAATTCTTTTATCTTATTTAAAACGACGCGTTTTCCTGATTCTTTTTTTAAGTTTTGTAGTAAATCTTGAAATCCATTCAATACTCTATGGATGTCAGTTCTGTCGTTTCGAATTGAAAGAGAATATTCTCCTTCATAAAAATTCAACTGATTTTGTAATAATACTATACTTCTCCTATAACTATCATATTTTTCATCTCTAGGCAGAGCTCTTTCAAAAATTTCTAAAGCTTTCTTCGGATTCTTTTTAAACTCAGAGTTTAGTAACTCAATAACATCATTAGTATTGTAAGTCATTGTTTAGCTGTTTTTTGATTTACGTATAACACGAATCAATCTATCAAAGATAACTGCATATTTATACTCTTGCAATCATTAAGTTAATATTTTATCGCAAATGTTTTACTAATTTTGAAACGTTTCAAACGCAACCTTTTTTCTTAAACGTGGAACCGTGTGAGGGATAGCAGCGGTTCTGCCATCCCGTAGGGTGGCGGAAAGAGCGGATAGCCCGACCCCGCCGAAGTAGAACTGTTCTTTTGAAATAGGATGATTGCAGCGGGGGCACACCCAAATTGTCCGAACTGTGATTTTTATGATTTTTGTGATGAATTTGACCTGTTACGCGCCCACATGATGAAACCGCAAAATGTAAAACTCTAAATGTAAAATGTAAAAGTCGCGCTATCTCTTGGTCTCCCCGTCGAAAAATCACCCCATCACCCTATCACCCCGTCACCCCTTTTCCTATCTTTGCAGGCTATGCGATTGAAAAGTCTCGAAATAAAGGGGTTTAAGAGTTTTGCGAACGAAACGGTGATTAACTTTTCGGAGGATGTGATTGGTATTGTGGGTCCGAACGGGTCAGGGAAGTCGAATGTGGTGGATGCGATTCGGTGGGTGCTGGGCGAGCAGAAGAGTAGTGAATTGCGGCTGGACCAGATGTCGAGCGTGATTTTTAATGGCACGAAGAGTCGGAAGCCGGGGGGCTTGGCGCAAGTGTCGCTGACGTTTGAGAATACCAAAAACTTGCTGCTTTTTGTCTTCATGCAGGAGCAAATCATACCCACCAGGACGTTTAGGCGGCGAAGGTGGTTGCCGCTCGGTTTGATATAACTGGCTTTGGTAAGCATCGAAAGCATATCTTTGTAAAGGCTTTTGCCCATAGGAGGTGAAGTTTTTGCGTCGAAAACACAAATTTACACCTCCTATCTTTTTCTCAACTTATCAAAGAACTTTGTATTTTTTTGCCCAACTAAAAGTGTACGGCTGGAAATCATTGCGACTTAAAAACCATTGAAGTTATGCGACCGTTCCTTTTCTTTATAACTATTATAGTCGTATTGTCTTGTCAAAAAAACGAAAAAAATACCGACCCGATGCAAGCTAAATTAACCTATCCAGTTACCAAAACAGTAGATCAAAAAGACAATTATAACGGTACTGAAATCGAAGACCCCTATCGCTGGTTGGAAATTGACACCGCTACCGATGTGGAAGAATGGGTGAAAGCACAAAATGCCGTGACTTTTGATTATTTATCCAAAATCCCGTACCGACAGCAAATTGAAGAACGCTATACCGATTTATTTAACTATGCCAAGTACGGCGTTCCGTTTCGTGCAGGCGACTATTACTTCTTTCCTAAAAATGATGGATTGCAAAATCAAGCGGTGTGGTACGTGCAAAAAGGGTTGGATGCAATGCCAGAAGTGTTTTTGGATGCGAACGAGATGTCGAAGGACGGCACGGTTGCTATCAATCCCATTGGAACTTCTCAAGACAACAAATATTTTACCTATTCTAAATCTGTTGCAGGTTCTGACTGGTCGGAAATCCATATTGTAGACATTGCATCAAAAAAAGAATTGCCAGACGTACTGAAATGGGCTAAATTTTCCGGTGCATCGTGGAGCAAAAATGGCTTCTTTTACAGTCGCTACCCCGCACCAGCACAAGGAGCCGAGCTATCCGGCAATAATCAATTTCATTCCGTTTATTATCACAAATTAGGTGAGCCACAATCAAACGATAAGTTTATTTACGAAGACAAAAAAAATCCAAGTTATTATCATAATGCGGGGGTAAGTGAAGATGGAAAATATCTTTTTTTATATGCTGCGCCTGGCACAGACGGTTTTGCAACGTATTACAAAAATTTAGAAAAAGATGAACCGATAAAGTTACTCTTTGAAGGCTATGGCAATAAAAGCACGGTGGTGCACAACATCGGCACAAAATTTTTAGTGTTGACCGACCTGGATGCGCCCAACTATCGCCTCATCGAAGTAGACATTACAAAACCTGAAAAGAAAAACTGGAAAGACATCATTCCAACCGGAGAAAATCTCTTGCAAAATGTGAACACCGGTAGTGGCAAGTTATTCGTCAACTATCTGGTCAACGCCACCGACCGCCATTATCAAATGAACTACGATGGCAGTGGCAAACAAGAAATCAAACTTCCCGGCTTGGGCAGTGCCAGTGGTTTCGGCGGCAAAGAAGGGGACAAAGTGCAATTTTACTCGTTCACTTCTTTTGTCTATCCAAATACCGTTTTTAAGTATGACCCTGCAACGGGCAAGTCAGAAGCGTTTTTTAAATCTGATTTGAAATTTAATCCAGATGATTACGTCGAGAAGCAAGTATTTTACAAAAGCAAAGACGGCACAAAAGTCTCTATGTTTTTGGTACACCAAAAAGATTTGAAATTGGATGGAAATAATCCGACAAACCTATACGCTTATGGCGGTTTCAATATCAGTATGACTCCGGGTTTTAGTGCCTCCCGCTTGATTTTATTGGAAAATGGCGGCGTGTATGCCATGCCCAATCTGCGCGGCGGCGGCGAGTACGGCGAGGCGTGGCACCAAGCTGGAATGCTCGATAAAAAACAAAATGTATTTGACGACTTCATCGCGGCAGCCGAATATTTGATACAAGAAAAATATACTTCTAAAGAAAAATTGGCGATATCCGGCGGCTCGAATGGTGGTTTGCTCGTGGGCGCAGTTATGGTGCAGCGTCCTGAATTGTTTGCCGTGGCGTTTCCCGCTGTTGGGGTATTGGATATGCTCCGTTATCACAAATTTACCATTGGCAAAGGCTGGATTCCTGAATACGGCTCTGCGGAAAATCCCCAACAGTTTCCATATCTGATAAAATATTCCCCTTTACATAATTTAAAACCTAATGTAAAATACCCTTCTACCATGATTACTACGGCTGACCACGATGACCGCGTCGTGCCGGCACACTCGTTCAAATTCGCCGCGCAATTGCAAAAGTCCCATAAAGGCGACAATCCAGTCATCATCCGTATTGATACCAATGCCGGACATGGAGCTGGCAAGCCGACCTCCAAAGTCATAGAAGAACAGGCAGATATCTGGTCTTTTTTCTTTTATAATACCAATTCGCCGGTGAAGTATAAAGTGAAAGGGTGAGTGGACGTAGCACAGGCTTTAGCCTGAATGCGTAACACAGGCTTTAGTCTGTGAATAGTTAAGCGGCTAAATAGGTGCACAAAAAGAAACCCATTAACACAGAAGTACAATTTTAAAAATGAACAACAAAATCGAAAGCCAACTCAATCACATAGACGCTCAATTGGAAATGCTGCTATCGGATTTGAAACAGTATTCAGAAGAAGATTTGAATCGAAAGCCGTCGTCAAACGCATGGTCTGCTATCCAATTGATGCACCATTTAATTTTGGCGGAAACACTTTCGTTGAAATACGTTCAAAAGAAGTTGAGTTTCAATCCTCCGTTGAAGCCAATCGGTATCGGTACAAAGTTTCGGCTGTTGCTTTATAGAATTTATAATGTCTTGCCAGTAAAGTTTAAAGCGCCGGAGGGTATCAGTGGAACCAATTTGCCAGCGTACGCTACGTTTGTAGAAACAGCAGAAAAATGGCGCACACAACGCCAGCAATTGCGCCAATATCTTTCCACTTTATCAGCCGATTATTTTCAAAAAGAAATTTATAAACATCCGTTTGCTGGGCGCATGAGTTTGCAAGGAATGTTATTTACGTTTGAGGGACATATGGAGCGGCATCGCAAGCAATTCAAAAAATTGTTAGCACATTGAGGTTTCTGATTACGAGGTTTTCAAAAAGAGAAATGTATTAAATTTAAAAAATTTAGTACATTTTTTTTTGTGCCATTTTATTTCTATTAGACGGCGAACTTATTTTACCCGATGCCATTTTAATAGTTAAATCTGCCACTTACAACGTTATAATTGCCATCTACAACTATGAATTTGGCATCTGCAACGTTATAATTGCCATCTACAACTATGAATTTGCCATCTGCAATATTGTAACTGCTATCTGCAACTATGAATTTTCCACCTACTGAAGTGTACCCCAAAGGTTGGACAGAAAAAAGGCGAGTTATTAATTGATGAA
>CAZJXN010000180.1:0-10320 GCA_964549655.1 uncultured Saprospiraceae bacterium | reverse complement strand
GATATTAGAAAAGCAACTGGACTTTCAAACGAAGAAATGGATAAACTATAAAAATCACCCAACAACGGATATGTGCCCGTTACGAGTAAACAAAAAGGAACCAATGTAAATAACTCAAAGTCTCTCGGGCATGAGCTTACGCACGTGGCATAGACTCGCGGAATTGAAGGGTTTTTCCGAAAGGAGGGCAATCTACTATTTAGTTATATTTTCCAATAGTATAAATCCAATTCCTTCTTGTACCCATTGATTTAACAAGGGATTTGGCGGCACAATTTCAAATGCCAACGAACCCAATATTAAATCCAAATCCCCATCTTTATCAGGATCGCCTGCATCCATTACAATCCAGCGTCCTTTCGTTACTTCAGGGAAGGTGTGAGGTTTGAAATTATTATTACCTTGATTTTCTAAATAAACGAAGCCTTGTTCTGGCGCATTTTGATAATCTGGAAAGAAAGAAATCGCGGCGATGTCGAGGTCTCCGTCTTTGTCAAAGTCTTGAGCGGTCGCATTATACGCACCATTGAGATGATAGAAAAAACTTTCTTTAAATTGATTTTTACCATCGTTTAAATAAATACGAATTCCATGATAGGGTTTCATTACAGGTGGATAGTCAGCGTTATCACCAGCGGTATAAATAATATCTTCGTCCCCATCTTTATCAAAATCTATTAAATTAAAATAACTGGAACCGTAGGAAGCTGGAAATTGTAAAATGCGTTCCTCCCGAAATTTGCCGTTTCCTTCGTTGTAATACATAAAAATCCCCTCGTCGCCTTGTCCGAATAAAGCGATAATATCCGGTTTTTGGTCTTTATTGAAATCTCGCACGTAGGCTTTGGTAGCGCCGGGTTGGTTGCGTAGGATGTGTTTGGTGTATTGCGTCGTGCCATTATTTTCCCACCAAGCGAGGCAGCCCGTCCATTTTGCAAATTCACAAGTCAGAATATCTGCATTTTTATCGCCATTAAAATCAGCCACTTCGCTGTGTACCGGTCGTTGTAAAGTAGGTAATATCACTTGTAAATTATTGGATAAACCATATAAAGAACCGCTTGGCGCATCAGTAGGGGAGAAGGAACCCATCGCCGTCACAAATTGAAAACCTTGCAATTCTTGCATCCACACGGGCGATTCTTTTAGATTTGCCGCTTTTTGCAATATCATATCTTTATCAAATTGATATAATGCTTTTGTATTGGCATCGCCGATGTAAAAACCGCCATTTGCACTGAATTTTGCCAGCGTGACGCTCGGCGGCGAGAAACGATAAGCAGGAATGCGTGTTTTGAAAGTTTTTAAACCCATTGTAGGCTTTTGATAAACAGGCACTTGCAATTTTTCTGGTGCTTTTTCGAGATAGAATTGATTGATTTTATTTAGAATAGCGGTATCAATCGTCGGTTTTTCAGGAAAGATATTTGCTTTCACAATCAATTCGTTCGCAGCACTGGATTCTATTAAAGTTTTTCGGATAGTGTCGTTTTCATACACGCCCATCAGGTAGCCCATGCGCGGGAGTACATAGTTTTTCCAAGTTGCTTGGTCGAGTAAGTCGGGCGTGGGATATTGATGACAGGAAGCGCAATAAATTTTGGAGAGTTCTTCGCCGGAGGCAGTGATGGCGGAGGTATTTTTGTCGTTTTTTTGACAGGCGAAAAGAATTAAGAGTACGGCAAAAGCCAGCAGAACAAAGCGTATTTTCATAATCAAAAAGTATTTGGCAAACGCCAAAACTATGAATTTTCCAAAATGTAGTAGGATTAATTTGTGCTAATCCAATTTAAAAAGTTTTTCATTTATATCTTCTTCACTTGTTTCATCCCGTACCGCATTAATTGGAACGCGGATGAAGCGGATTTGGCGGATTCACGCGGATTCACGCGGATTTTTCTCTCATTACATTTCTAAAATACAGATGCTGCATCTAAAAAAAATTATTATAATGTTGTATCAAGACATAAGAGAAAAAATATCTCAATATCATAATATTTAATATCCTAATAATCCCCACCCACTTTCCGCTTATTCCACTCCGGTTTTGTTTTAAATACTGGCAAACGAGTCGGTTTTTGTGTAATGCCCGTCGTATCCGTCAGCGTTTCCATGAATCGTACGATGTCTCTCACTTCTTGTTTATTCAAACCCAAACTATCAAATGGCAAGGTCTGATAAGGCACATCCAAGCCCAAGCCGCGTCCGCCGCCTTTATTATAAAAATCCACGACTTCTTCCAACGTATCATAAACGCCGTTGTGCATATAAGGCGCGGTGAGCGTCACGTTGCGCACACTCACGGTTTTGAAAGAACGCTCATAAAAAGGCGTTTCATCGTAGCCTCGACTGCTGGCATACCTGCCTTTGTCTGGGTCGAGAAAAGCATTGATAGTGTCTTTACTGACGGGAATGCCCAACACTTCGGATTCTGTTTCTTGATAATAGGGTGGCACCGTACCATTGAAAGTGGGCGCGAAATGGCAAGAGCCGCAAGCCGCTTTGCCCATGAAGAGGTTGAAACCGCGCTCTACCGCTGGGTCTATCTTACTCGTTTCGCCGCGAACGTACTTATCAAACGGGCTGTTGAACGCGGTGCGCGTGGCGACGTAGCAAGTGAGCGCATCCGAAATAGACCACTGCGAAATTTGATATTCCGGCTGCTCCGGGTAGGCTTCCGCAAATAATTTGCTATACTCCGCGCTCTGTTTTATTTTATCAATAATTTCAAAAAAATCAGTCTTGAATTCTCGGACATCGTGTACGACGTGGCGCACCTGCCGCTCTAATTGCGGCTCGCGCATATCATAAAAATAACGCTCCGAAAACACGGCATTGATGATAGTGGGCGCATTGCGGGCAATTTTATCCTCGCCGCCGATGGACATACTTTTGTTCATTCCATCCGTGAAAGCCTTGTCGGGATGGTGGCAAGAGGCACAAGCACGTTGATTATTGGAGGACATAATTGGGTCGAAAAATAACATTCTACCCAGCTCAATGCGCTGGTCGGGCATACTTTTAGGATCCAAATTTGCAAAATAAGAGACATCCAAAAAACGCTCGTCAAACAAATTTTCCGCGTGGTAATTCTGCGCTTGGGGCATTTTCGTTGCATCTTCTATAAATTCTACTTGCAAGGTACGCTGCATCCGATACGTCTGCGCGAAGAGGGGATTAATATATTGTTTCAAAAAAACCAAACGATTAAAAGTATCAAAATTCTGATTTTTATCTAAATAAGTCAGGGCGTTTGTAAATGTTTTTTGTAATTGTTTGGCAAGTTTTACATCTTTGGTTTCCAAGAGCGGCATATAAGCGGTCAAGGCTTGATAAATGCTGCGCAGGGCAGTTTGAGCTTCGGGCAGGGCATTGCTGGAGCCGGGCGTATCAAAACCCGTCACGCCCAACGTGAAAATGCGAATAATTTCGTACCGCGCTGCTTCAAACACAAAGCGATGCTGAATCGGCGTGATTTTTTGAAAGGGTCGGTTTCTTCTAAAATTATCTTGCAATTGGGTGACGTGACTGCGTAATAATTCTTTTTCTGTAAAAGGATGTTCGCTAAACGCCAGTTCGTCCAACACTTGCAAGCCTTTCGGTTCTAAAATCGTGACCCAAGGTGCACTCTCATCCACACTCGGCAGCGGCGGACCATTGATGAGGCGGCGTACCACCATGCGGTCATTGTATTCAAATAAAAACTCTATTTTTTTAAAAGCCAATCGAGTGGCGATATGATTTTTTTGCAGATTTTGCTGGGAAGCTTCTGTTTCATTGAGTTGTTCGACTGCCGTTTTGTACTGGCTGAGCTGCTGGTCAAAATCTTCCATTCCCGCATAAAATTGCTGGGTCACTGTTTTTAGAGCGGCTTCTGCACTGGGCTGTTCAATAAAACTAATGCAACATAACACGCCTACTAATGCAAAAATTGCCAACTTTGTCTTCTTCATGGCCATTATTATTACTAAAATCGCTTTAAGAGCTCTAAAATAAGAGGAAGAAGCCAGAAGCCAAACTTCAGAAACCAAATCACATCTGGCATCTAAAAATCTGGCATCTGGCATCTAAAAAATATTACTGAATAATCAACTTCTTGATTTCGCCGTCAGCAGTCTGAACGAAGTAGATACCTGCAGTTAGGTCTTCCACATTCAATTCATTGGTGTTGCGTACCACGCGGATACGCTTGCCGCTTGCATCGTAGATAGCTGCGTCAATCGTTTTGTTCATGAAAACCGTACGACGCGTTGGGTTCGGGTACAATAACAATTCGTTGCTTTTTTCCACTTCCGGATTTTGCAATGCCGTCGTCTTCAAACGGTCAAAACCATTGATAACGAACGTCAAAGAGTGATTGTACGGGAATGGGTTACTAGCACTAGGGTGCTGTATATTCAACAACAATGACTTACCATCGGGTGTTGGCATAGCACCGGTTACTTCTGCACCTCTTGGTACCGCTGTCAAACGAATGAGGTCATTCACGGTTGGATTCGCTTTATTCAAATCGAGCAAATAAACCTCGCAAGTAGGATTGCTTACCCCTGCTGGCGTACGACCGAAAGTAGTACCATTCAAGTCTTCATTGATTACCAAGAAGCTCTTACCGTCAATTTGCATTACATTCAAACCATCGGGGTTCGTCAAATGCTTGCTTGGATAAGCTGCTTCTGCGGGGCTAGCTGCAAAATCAGGACCCCCTTCTAAGTAAATAAAGTGCTCCAAAGTAGCAGGGTCATACACCCAGATACGACCATAGTAGTCTTTGTAGTTCGCGTCAGTTGCAGATGCGAAACCTTTAGAAATAGCGCGAGCCGTGTGACCTGGGTCAATGGTAGCACCTGTTGCAACACCAGCAGCAAAAGCTGGTCCGAGGTTATCAACGCCCGTTTCAGCCCAATATACTTTGTTGTTCTTTGGATCAATTGCTACCCATTCTGGGCGCGCGTAACCCGTAGCGCCCTTTGCACGTGCAGCAGCGCTGAAATTTAGCATACTGTCGGGTACGGCAGGAATTTCTACCCATTTACTAGGAGTATCGTGCTTGTACACATACATTTTTCCTTTGGTGAAATCACCTGGCGTGTCCGCCACAAAGCGCGAAAACCAACCTGGCGTTGCATCTTCGCCTAAGTAAACCGTTTTGTTGTCGGCTGCAATTGCACCACCTTCAAAACCTTGGCGACCCCAGTTGTACTGCTTGCGAATTGCCTTTGCTTGGCGTGGGTCAATTTCTACCATCCAGTTGAAGTTCTGAAATTTCCTGATTCTCAAGCTGTCAAAACCAGTAATACCACTATTTCTAATGGTAAAGTCTGCCGTGTCACGTACGCCTTGGTTTGGTGCATTAGAGCTGGAAGTTCTACCTGGTGCCATTGGGAATGCGCCAGCAGTGTTAGGTGCACTTACGTTTTGACCATTATTGATGTCAGAGTTGTTCGTTCTGAACCATTCTTCTGCCGTCCAGATACGACCATCTATCGTAGAGCTGATACCAGCGCAGTTCATACCCGTTTCGCCTACGGTGTTTACGAAGTCTACGTTGAAGAATTTGCCTTTGCGACCATCTGTCAGGGTTTGGTCTACCACTTCCAATTGGTCATTTGCATTGCGTTTCACGCGGAAAACCGTCATGCCACCACCGTCACCGATGCGGTCGTCGCGATACACCATTTCGTGGTTTACCGAAATCCAACCAAAGCTTGCATTGGTCGTATCTTTTGTAAAACCAATGAAGTCGTGCCATTCTTTGGCAAATTGCTGACCAGCTGGGTTGCCATACGTCTTAGTGGTTTGTACCAAATCCACCCCACCTACAAATAATACTTGTACAGAAAGCGGAGAAGGCGGCAACAGGACACTGTCAAGAACGAAGCCTGCCGGCATTTTCAAGGTATCCTTGAAGATGGAATTTTGGGCTGTAACGATAAAGATTGTACAGCTGCTCAAAAGGAGAGCAAGTAGTGCTTTTTTCATTTTTGAATTGATATTTTGAGTGAGTTAAAAAAGGGCGTTGTTCGTACGCGAAGTTCCGATGTGAATATGAAGCCAATGTAAACTCAAGATTAGGCTTTGGTTAGGTTCTGTCAAAATACTTTAAGAAATTGTAAAATGTGGCGTTTTGACGGGAATGGATTTGGTTTATTGTAAAAAAATGTATATAGAAAAAATCGTGTTATTACAATGAATGGAGAGATGAAATATTTAGAAGTTGAAACAAGTTTAGGAAATCTTGAATATTTCCTACACCTTATTATATTATGTCAGCACATTAACAAGTTCCCGACTTTATTTGATTAAAAACCGTCAACACCCCTTTTGTCGCATCGAATTCATACACATAATTCCGCAAGGGTTCCTGCGCCGGACCACCCAGCACACAGCCATTTTTATCAAAAGCCGAGCCGTGACACGGACAACTAAAACCTGCTCCTCCCCAATTTACGCCACAGCCCGCGTGCGTACACGAAAGCGACAACACTTTGAATGTATTCACGCCCGTCACCAACACTGCTAATGCGCCCAACGAAGCATTATCAAAAACTTTAAAGCCATCCAATTTTTGTAATTCTGGATGTTCGGAAAGCAAAATTACTTCCGTTTGCCGAATCGTAAAAAAAGCATCGCTTTGGTCTTGCAACGCAGCATTACTTGTATCTGTAATACGAATCAAACACTTATCACTGTTGCGCGGCGGCAAATTCAACTCATAAAAACCCGCCGCGGACGGCACGTTTTCCGCTATTTTTATCCAAAAAATGGCTTCAATACTCGATAATTCTATCAACAAGTCACTCGTACCGGCAGCTTCCCACCGAATCGTCAACTTTTCTTGCGGGTTCAAAACCTCGCCTCCATTGGGATACGTGAGTTTTAAAATGGGTTGAATGCCAAAAACCGCATCACTTTCATCTTGCAATTCCGGCTCCTGCATATCGGAAATCCGAAGCAGACACTGCGAGCTATTGACACGCGGCACTTGCCATTCTAAAAACTCTGGCTCTGGCGGCACGTCTTTTTCGATGGTTACCCAATTTTTTCCATCATCAACGGATAATTCTATCAAAAGCGGTCCCACACCAATTGCCTTCCAGCGAATCGTGTGCAGCGTTTGCGGCGGAAGCAACTCGCCTCCATTCGGCGTAATGATTTCCAACAACGGCGGCAAACCCTCGTGCGTACACTGGCTCGCAAGTGGCGTGATGGCAGCAATCCCAATGGTTTTCAATAAAAAGTCACGGCGAGACGTTCTCATGCAGGTAAAGTTTGGGGGAAATATCGCGCTTTCATTTGATAGGAAAGCGTTATTATATGTTGTCTTTTTGTTAAATTTTAATAGTTCTGATGCGCTTTGGTATTTAGCTGAAGTCATTTTTACCGTACAATTTCCAAGGCTTGCACCCAATGATTGCATTGGCGAAGTTAAGAAGTGCGTAAATACAAATTACAAGATACTGATTTTTAGGCAATTAATTTTGCCAATACTTGTTATGCGATGCAAAGTTGCGCATAATTAACAGGGCTTGGCGATGGCAGGGAATTTGAAATTCGTCTGCCCGTAACTGAAGCTGATAGCGAACTACAACCGAAGATAACAACGTCAAGCCCTGCTATTTATGTGCATCCCCTTTTCTGTCAGTTATGTGCTGGTTCTGATAAATTGAAGTAATCGCCTTTTGTTTTGTCCAACGTATTTGAAATTAATTTAAAATTTTCTGTTGTTGCTTTCAAGTCAATATATTTTTCAATGATTGCTCTGTGTCTAAAGATTATAAAAGTATTTTCAACTGTCGGATTGATTTTATTTAGATTTACTTCACTTTCTGTGTCTGTCATTGAGGGAACAAAAGTCAAAGCGATATTTTTTAAATTTAATTCTGTTCCAATTTTTTCTAACTCTTTTTCTCTTGCTTTCTTATCGTAGTCTTTTTCATTTCCATAAACAAAATATGCTTTCAAATATTTACTTCTATTTGTACTTTCTTGTTCAAGAAAAGTCAGCCACTTTTTAATATCTTCCCAATTTGGATTGTTGCCAACAAAAAATACAATCCCGTGGTATCGTCCATATTTGCAAACTGGGCAAGTCCTTGTTCCCTTATCTGGTCCGAAGGCGTGAAAAGGAATGAATGAAGGATTGTCTTCACCAATTTGAAGTCCTGATTGTTTTTCTGCTTTTATTGTGTCTGGATAGTTTGGAATGTTTAAGCCTAAAATAATATTGTGTTCCGCAATTTGTAAGTCGCCTGAAATTAATACTCTTAAAATTCCACTGCCACCACGGTTTTCAAGGGCTTTTCTTTTTGCACCTGTTAAAAGTTTATCATCGTCAAAAATAAACTCGTCAATATAATATTCGTTGTCAATACTTGGCTCTTTGATAGAAGTGTGAATGTGTGCAGGAATATTTTCGTTAGGATAGGGTGCAGGCCTGATAGTATAAATTGAGTATCTGCCATTCTCATCAGTCTTTACCCAACCACGGATGTGTCCGTGCCGTTTAGCTTTTTCATCCATTCCGTTTTTGGGCGAATAATATCCGTTGTTGTCGGTCTGCCAATAATAAATGATAACGTTTGATGCAGGTGTTTTGCCGTCAAGTTTGAAAACGGTGCCTATTACCAAAAGCCTTTGTCCTTTCTCCGTCCACCCAGCACTGGTGTCAACTGATTTAATATTTGCCGGCATGCCAACAAACATAATTTCACAACCATCACAGCCACCACCAACTAACTTATTTTTATTAACTGATGAATTAGTTTGCGTTTGATTATCGTTTTTTATCTGTCCATTGCAACTTGTCAAAGCCGCAAACAGCATAACGCAAAGTCCGATATGATAAAGTCTTGTCATAATTGAACGGTTGTCTTTAGGGGTTGCACACAACAAGTAAATATACGCACTTTTTAGAATTAAGTCTTAAACATAACTCAAAAGGCTGAACGGCACAAAAAAATGAAATATTAATTTAAAAATATGCTCTTATACCGTAGCACTTTAAATAAACGTTGGTACTTATGAAACAATTTGAAATAGGCTGATTGGATTTTTAACATTGTATGCAGAAACTTATTTTACAACGCCTTAGCTACGGCTTTACGCAACTTGATTTTGAAGAATTCCAACAAAAAGGCTTTGCCAATTGGCTTCAATCGCAACTCAATCCTAACGATTCCGAAGATACGATACTTGCCGAAAAACTAAAACAAGCTACGTTGCCCATAGAGTTTGATAGGGAGGTGAAAAATAAAATGAAGCGTATCAAAGAAAATCGTCCACTCAATGCCATT
The DNA here is from genome assembly GCA_964549655.1 of uncultured Saprospiraceae bacterium. Taxonomy (GTDB): domain Bacteria; phylum Bacteroidota; class Bacteroidia; order Chitinophagales; family Saprospiraceae; genus JADJNW01. The sequence goes on along the minus strand of CAZJXN010000180.1, from coordinate 1,027 downwards.
TCTGCTTCGTTGAGCGATTTGTGGAAACTTTCAAAAAATACCTCTTTTGAGGAAAAACAATTTGTAGCCTTAGAAGTAGTGGCAGCTATTTGGCTCAGAGCTGTGTACAGCAAATTTCAACTACGCGAACTTTTGGTGGAGTTTTGGCACAATCATTTCAACGTAAGCATCCACGCCGATGAACGTATTGCGTTGGCATTGCCCATCTACGACCGCGACGTAATTAGAAAAAATTGCTTCGGCAATTTTCGCACTTTTATAGAAGATGTAGCCAAAAGTACAGCCATGCTACTTTACCTCGACAACTACCTTAGCAAAGCCAGCCCTGCCAACGAAAATTATGCCCGTGAGCTTTTCGAACTCCATACTCTGGGTGCTACTCATTATTACAACCACCTTTACAATCGTTGGCGACAAGTGCCAGGGGCTTTAGAAGGAAAACCCGAAGGATACATAGACGAAGATGTATACGAAGCCGCACGCGCCTTTACTGGATGGACCATTGCCAATGGGGCAGACGACGAAAAAGGAGGTAAATTTTCTGATACAGGCGAATTTTATTATTACGAAGGATGGCACGACAATTATCAAAAACGTGTACTTGCTACCGAAATTGACCCCAATCAGCCACCCCTTGCCGATGGCTTACGTGTACTTGATTTGGTTGCCTATCATCCTGCCACTGCAAAGTTTCTATGCACCAAGCTGTGCAAAAGATTGGTCGCAGATGAGCCTCCGCAATCGCTTATAGACAAAGCCGTAGTTGTGTGGACGCAATACCAAAAAAGCGAAGAGCAAATCGAAAAAGTAGTAGAAACAATTGTACTTTCTGATGAATTTACACAATCGTTGGGTAAAAAAATAAAACGCCCTTTTGAGCTGATGGCATCTTTTTTTAGGGCTGTTGAGCCTGTGTTTACACCTAACCAACTTTTGTACTGGATAACTGCCCAAACAGGCTATTTGCACTTCAGCTGGGCTACGCCTACAGGGCATCCCGACCATGCATCACATTGGATTAACTCGG
>CAZJXN010000179.1:0-10357 GCA_964549655.1 uncultured Saprospiraceae bacterium | reverse complement strand
CTTATCTCACGAGTACAAATTTATTCGCTGTTATGACTTTGAAAATTGACGAAAATAATATTACATTGAGTGCATAAAGTGCGAATGCAAAAACAAAAGCCAGTGGTGCATTCAGTTTCAGCGGGTTAAGTAGCTAAAAACTGTAAAGCGCGAATTAAAATTTGGTTAAAAAGCGATTTGGTGCGTGACTTTGGATTCGATTTGGTGTCTAAAATAGTAGAAGTTGATTCATTCAAAATGTGGATCAAACAATTGAGTGCTGCAGGCGACAAATGTCATCAGAACTGGTGAAATCGGCAAAACAAATTGATTATTATTGCAGTTACAAAATGATAACTGTAGAAAAATATATAAGAATTCTTTGGTGCTGCCCGCAAGGGTAGCCCAAGAGTCGGGTGATTTCTTTGGAAAGGGCGGCGCAAAGCTGCCCTTTCTTTTTTACGACTATAACTTCCTTGTTGATAACTTTTTTATCCGCTTTTCATTCCGAACTTGCATTTATCGTGTAAACCCAATATATTTGTTCAAACCAGCCACAATATGAAAGCAACGTTTCTGGAGCGCAAAATTCACACGATTGAATTGTTGACGAAGTTAGAACATGAAGGATTGTTATCGCTGATTGAAAATTTGTTACACAAATCTGCCCTGCTGGACGGTTCCGTCTGGTCGAGCGGATTAGTAGAAGAGGAAGATTCCGACGACGACTTTTTGGAAATGCGAGTCGGGTTGTACGAAGCTTAGCCCCCAGCCCCAAAGGGGAGTTTTATTTTGTTATTGCCGACTGGCTATGGCGGTCAGTTTGGCGGTGTGAGTGTCGCTTCTTCACTTCACACATGCCGTTCCGCATGATACGACGACCTTACCAACGGACCACTTTCCACATATGGGAAACCTTTATTCAATCCCACTTCTTTATACATCGCAAAAGTATCAGGATGTACGAACGACGCGACCTCCAAGTGCATTTTTGTCGGTTGCAAATATTGTCCAATCGTCAAAACATCGCAGCCGTGTTCCAGCAAGTCATCCATAATCTGGAAAACTTCTTCATGGGTCTCGCCTAAGCCGACCATGATGCCGGATTTCGTGCGTTTGCCGTAATTTTTGATGCGTTGGATTTGTTCGAGGCTGCGCTCGTATTTGGCTTGCGGACGTACTTTTCGATATAGATTTTGCACCGTTTCCATATTGTGAGAAACGACTTCCTGTCCAGCACTAATCATGCGTTCTAAAGCTTCCCAATTGCTTTTTGTATCTGGAATGAGGGTTTCAATCGTTGTATTTGGTGAAATTTCTTTGACCGCTCGAATGGTTTGATACCAGATTTCAGCGCCTCGGTCTTTGAGTTCATCGCGGTTGACGGAGGTGATAACGGCGTGTTTGACTTGCATTAGAAAGATGGCTTCTGCGACGCGACGTGGTTCGTCTTCATCATATTCGGTCGGGCGACCAGTTTTCACTGCACAAAAGGAACAAGAACGCGTACAAGTATTGCCCAAAATCATGAACGTAGCCGTGCCTGCGCCCCAGCATTCGCCCATATTCGGACAATTACCGCTCTGACAAATTGTGTGCAGCTTATATTCGTCAACGAGCGTACGGACTTTTTTATAACTTTCGCCAATCGGCAGCTTCACGCGCAACCAATCCGGACGTTTTTTTCTTTGTTCAACCGTTTCTACAATCGGTAATTCTAACATTTTTAAAAGACTTTAGATGTTAGACAATAGCATTTAGATAATAGATTTTAGCCTTCCTGCTTTTTTGAAACTTATTATACTGGTCACAATTTTTTGACAATTTTTTGTCTAAATTTTAAGGTCTAATATCTATCGTCTCCTTTAACACTACCAACGCTTACCGAGTTGCAAATTTAAATATAAATTGACGAAAAAGGGTCTGTTTTCAGCATTAAGCACTAAAGGCGATTCTACCATAATTGGCACCCTCTTGAAATATAAATCCAGCATGATACCGGCATCAAGTGCTTTTACAAACTCATCAAACGCGCCCCAGTCGAAGTGCACAGCGAATTTAGCGTGTCCGCCCGGCATTAATTGGATTTCATTCAAACCCTTTGTAAAACCAGAGGAGCCAAAAATCCTGTCGACATTTAAAAAATGGTCTGCATTGTCCTCCGAAAAACGCTCGCTGCGGATGTAGCGCTCGCCACTGCCACCGTCTGAGAAGCGCAACAAATCGAGATAATAAGGCTTGAGCAAACCGATAGACGCGCCCGCTGCATAAGTGATTCCAATTGCCAACCCTTTTCGTTTGGCTTTTTCTGAAAAATAACGCGTTTCGCCAAAACCGACGCGCAGCGGAATTAAATTATTTTCTTTTCCAAATATAAAAGGTCTGGATAAACGGTTGCTCGCCTGCGTAGGAAACTCAAAACTTTGGCGGAATTCTTTGGGATGTTTAATTTCTCCAATTTCAATGCTGTAAAATTGCGTCCGATAATAGGTTTTTACTTTTCCAATATCCACGCCCAACGAATAACCATTGGTGTGCAATTTGAAATTGACGGAAAACTCTTTGTTGTACACAATTCCTTTGCGCTCTTCGTAATAATTCTGCCCCGGAACGATTACTTCCTGCGCCATCATCTGCAAGGACAGCGAAGCGCAAGCGGCGAGGATAAGTAGAATCTTGCTCATAAAATATCAGTTATGCAACTAAAAATACGTTTTTCCCAGCTAAATTTAGAAAATAAATAATACAAAAGCCATATTTGCCAAAATTATTCTTGTCGATTTTCGGTTTTGTCAATTACAAGGCGTATGCACATTCTTATTTACACACCAGCCCTGACCGCTCGTATCGAGTACGCATGGAGCATCTTATTAAAATACGTACTTCAGGTAGACTTTAGCTTCACCAGTGAGGCAACAATTTACATTCAAACGAATGCCTACAAAATTAATTACAGTAAGGAACGGTTATTGGAACAGGAAGTTTCGTTACCAATTGGAAATCTATTGATTGAGTCGGGCATCCGACCACAAAATATTTCAGTTTTTCAACACGATGGCTTGACTGCCTTTTTTCAAGTAGAATTGGCTGGAATGGATTTACCATTTGACTTGCCGGCACTCGTTTTTTATTTAGTCACCAGATATGAAGAATACTTACCATTTGAACCGGATGTGCACGGGCGATTTACAGCGAAACAAAGTCTGGCTTACCGCGAAAATTTCCTCCGACAACCACTTGTGAATGAATGGGCAATCCGCTTGCGCCAATTATTGCAACAAAAAAATCCGACGTTTAAATTTCCGGTTTTATCTTACAAATTTCAACCTACTTATGATTTGGACATGGCTTGGGCGTACCTGCACAAAGGCGGGAAGCGCACAGTAGGCGGCTATTTAAGAACGATTTTAAAAGGTAATTTTACGGAATTAAAACAGCGATGGCAAGTGCAATTTTCTAAAAAAGATGACCCATTCTTCACTTTTCCTTATTTAGATGCTTTGCACGACCGCTTTCAATTAAAACCTATTTATTTTGTATTGTTGGGCGATTACGATAAATTTGACACGAATATTTCTCCTAATAATTGGGCTTTCTTATGGATACTCCAGCAATTACACAAACGATATAGACTTGGTATTCATCCATCCTATAGTTCAAATAAAAAGCGTTCGCAGCTTCAAAAAGAAATTAGTCGCTTGCGCGTCATTACGCAGGAGCCGGTAGCACTGAGTCGGCAGCATTTTTTAAAACTTACTTTTCCAGAAACGTATCGCCGTTTATTACAAGTGGGTATTGCCGTGGATTATTCCTTGGGCTATGCGGATGATATTGGTTTTCGGGCGAGTATTGCCACGCCGTATCCTTGGTATGATTTGACGCAAGAAACGATGAACCCATTATTGTTGTATCCTTTTCAAGTCATGGATGTGACGTTAAAAAAATATTTGCAATTAAATCCAGCACAAGCCATTGAAAATGTGAATCTTATCATTCAAAAAACAAAATCTGTGGGCGGTACTTTTTGCACCTTATGGCATAATAGTTCGTTCTCCTACATTGATAATTGGGAAGGTTGGGACGAAGTGTATGAGGCGATTTTAAAAATGGCAACGCAGCAGAAGCAGGACTAACTGATGTTACACTGCACTATCGAATGCTTGGTTCTTGCGTAACATCAGTTAGTCAAGATTTGAAGATGTACTAAATCCATTTCCTACGTTAGCCTTCTTTCTTTACCTCTTTATCAAACACCATACGGAAGTCAATATTCATATATGGTGGAATGCTGCGTCCGCCGCTGAACATGAAATAATCGCGGATATGTACCGTGAAATTTCCATCTAAATAGAATATTTTTTTGTCTTCCACCTGCTTGGCTGTGATCGTAAGCGGCTGATACTGACCACGTAAGTAAAGCGAGCCTTTAATCAACAGGTCTTCTCCACTTTGATCTATGTTTGTACTTTTAAAACTCATGTACGGAAAGGTAGAAGCGGCACCGACAGCAGCAATATAGTTGTAGGAACCAAACTCGCTCATAAAGGTGAACAGCGGCACGTCAAACGAAAAACTTTCGACTACCATCGTTGTATCATCATACTCCACATTACCGCGCAATTGATTGCTATTGCCCGCTGCCGGCACAGCCGTACCCGCCGCCGGAATGCTGTATCGCATAGTTGTCTCTTGCGCAGTCGCCATTTGTAAGCCAAACACAAAAAGCAAACCAGTTATCAAGGATGTTGTTTTCATTATAACAAATTTTTTTATCTTCATCTCGCATTTTTTCTAAAAGATTTATCCTATTTAAAACGTTTAAAAGCATACAAACAGTTGAAAGCCAAGGGTTAAAACGCTGTTAAAAACAATCGAAACCGTGCCGGTCAAAAAAATAAGTCCAGAACTCGCCGCCGCCATTCGCCGAATGCCGGCAGACAAAAAAGACAAGCTCTTGCTGCGCCTAATAGCAAAGGATAAAATTTTGGTAGAACAATTGATATTTGAATTATTAGAAAATAAAGAAACCATTGAAGAGCGTTCGGAAAGCGTTAAACTCTTGATTAAGAAAACCTTAGAAGAAGCCAGTAATTATCACTTCACGCCCGGCATTCTGATGATGAACCTCCGCGCCCTCAATGGACGCATCACGGAACACGTAAAAATCACGAAAGATAAACTGGGAGAAGTGACCCTCACGCTCTATTTATTGGCAGAGGCGTTCCGCTTGTACTTACCAAAGTTGCAAAAAATCTCCTTTCACAGTCCCGCCAATTTTAGTGAGTACGTCATCCGAAGGCTGCAATTCGCCTTGAAAAAAGCGGAAAAACTGCACGAAGATTATCATTTAGAATTTAAAGATGAATTGCAAAATGTGCTTGATTTCGTTCATCATTTCTCATCCACGGCTCGTATTGCAAAAGAAGGGGAAGTGCCAAGAAGATGGGAGATGAAGTGACTAAGAGAAAAAATATACCGAGATTGTTTGAACCACGCTTGTATACCTTTGGAAGGATTTATGTGATTTTGGGATGGACATGATTCGCTCGTTGTATTGCGCGCTGCGGTTAAAAAAATGATAGTAGTACCACAAAAGTCCCAAAAACTTCCAATCTTTAAACTTTGAACATAAAAGAAAAAATTAGATGCCAGATCGCTCAAAACTTAGACAAATCAGTTACTGACAAGTCAACGTCAAATGGGAAACAATAAACATCAAACGAGAAACAAAAAACTTTTATGAATAAGCTAACCATCCGCAGCGGCAAAAACGAACTCACCTTGCGCAAAAGCCAACAACTCGTCGGCTTGAAACAGACGGAGACCCGTAGCCTCAATGAGCCTGAATTTATTGACACGGAAGTCATGAAAAACCTCGGCGGCTTCAACATCGTCACCCTCCAAGCCGATGAAGGCAAGACCGTAGACGAAAAACTCGACGAAGTTCGCCAAGCCGATAGCGTAGAAGTCGGAACCCACGTTTATTTCGCCGAAGGTAGCAATCGTCCGCTTGTGCCGACTGGATTCTTGTATATCACTTTTCAAACAGGCGTGAGTGAAGCCGAGCAACAAGTAGTCTTAGATGAATATCACTTAGAATTGGTAGAGCGCAAAGCTGCCGATATGATATTGGTGAAAGTCACGCCCGATTCCCCGAATCCCATTAAAGTTGCGAATGCGTTACAACAAATTTCACTGATAAAAACCGCCGAGCCAGATTTGGACACGCCTTTGGACGAATATGCTTTTGTATTTCCACCTGATGAACTCATCCCGCACGAGTGGCATTTGCAAAATGGCGGTCTGGTAGCCGACGTGGATTATGTTTTAAAAAAAGGCGCAGATGCTAAAGTCGTAGATGCGTGGCGGCGGTTGGGCAGTGCTGGTTCCTCCGATATTACGATTGCGATTATTGACAATGGATTCGACCTTACGCACCCCGATTTAAAAAATAAAGTAGTGAAACCATTCGACTTATGGAATCAATCGTCCGAAATCTCACAAGGCGACGCGCGGTACACACATGGTACGCCTTGCGCGAGCGTAGCACTGGCGGCATCCAACGGACAAGGCATCGTCGGCTCCGCACCGAATGCTAAATTTATGCCCATCAGTGGCACTTCGTTCAGCAATCGCTCCACCGAGCAAATGTTTGAATATTGTATTAAAAATGGCGCTGATATCATCAGTTGTAGCTGGGGTACGACCGATGCCCAATTTCCACTTGGTGCTATCAAAGAAGCCGCCATTGCCAAAGCTGCGCGAGAAGGTAGAAAAGGCAAGGGTTGTATCATTCTTTTCGCCACCGGTAATGACGATTTGGATTTTGTGAATTTCTACGCCGCACATCCCGATGTGATTGCAATTGGTGCGACCACTAGCAAAGACGATTATGCGCCTTACTCCAACCGAGGTCGGGAAGTGAGTGTTTGCGCACCTTCCAACGGCGACTGGCCCATTATCGCTGCTCGCGCTTGGTGGGACCAAGGCATGGCGGGTCAAGTTGGCAATCAAAAATATTGGTACGACGGGCGCTCTCGAGGGCAGCATTACAAACATTTTGGAGGCACGTCGAGCTCCACGCCGCTCGTGGCAGGAATCTGTGCCTTGATACTATCTGCAAATTCAAATTTGACTGCCCGAGAAGTAAAGCAAATATTACAACAAACCGCCGACAAAATTGGCAATCCCGCTGAGTATGATTCTAAAGGTCATTCCACCAAATATGGCTATGGTCGCGTGAATGCAGATAAAGCCGTTGCCGAAGCGCTGCGCCGAAAAGACGCTTTAAACGCGGTCAATAATCCCACTTCACCAGTCACCAATCCCGTTTCACCTGCTGTCACCGCTGGAAAAGGTTTATTCCGTTTCAGTGTACAACGCCAACCTGCGCAAGGCTGGGGCGTACAAATCGGCGTTTTCAATGATTATGGAAATGTATTGATTCAAGCCGAGAAATTACAAAATCAGTTTGGACAGCCTATCATTGTGGACATCAGCGAGTTAGAAGGTAAAACGGTTTACAAAGTCATCGTTGGCACGTTCGCAGACGCGGGCGGCGCGCAGAGTTTGCAACAACGGATGCTGACAGCAGGCGTGAAGGGTTTTCCGAGGAATTTAGCAAATGCTTAAGAAGACAGAGTGACCAAGTGATTTAAAGACCTGAAGTGACTTGGAGTCATCAGCACAAATTGTCCCGTAAAGCGGGATTGGCATATCGGCATAACTTGTCCCATCCGAATGGCAGGATTGACACATTACCGAGCCCAGCCCGGCGGCTTTTTCCCAGTGCGAACCCTGCCTTCTTCACAAGCTACGCACTCCCGTTGCACTGTACCCGGAATCGTTATTTTTTCTAAGGGTTGTCTTGCTACATTACTTCTGTCCAAATACGCACTTTTACGCACCGCACCTGTTACATTAAAAATGCCGAGTACCGTTTCCTCCGCATTATCTGATGCAAAAATATTACCAATGGCGGCAGCAGGCGGCACGTCAAAAATACCACCTGTATTATTTAATTGCTCATTGACCGTCTTCCAAAACCGATAGGTACTTTCTGACAATGCCAACTGGTCTACCACTATAAAATAAGCCTCTTTAGAATCAAATGGAACTTTAGCGACATTGTATTCAAAACGATTGCCATTGAAATACACATCACTCTCGACCTGATTGCAAGCATTGCCTCGGCAGCGCGTGACAGACCAGCAAGAATCGCAACAAGTAAACTTTCGGAAGGCAAGCGTCCGTGGGTCTCTATCTTGCAAACAAAATTCCAATTGTTTGTAATGCGTCCAACGCCATTGGTAATAATTTTCAACTTCTTTGGAATCCGTTGTGCGCAAAACGGCATCAAAAGCATACGTCGTCACGCCCCGCGAGTCCGTGGTCTCCACAAACCGACTGAAAATCGTGTCAATAGGAGTCGGCGCAAGCATCTTTTCTGACTGTGACGCATACTTTTTACCATCGGGTGTTTGAATATGAAGTGTGTAAATATTCCCAATCTTACCTTGAAAACTCAATTCGCTTACATAGTTCCCTTGTGTTGTGTAACTAAAATTATATTGATTTTTAAAATCATCGGTGACATACACTTTTGCGTTGGTTACGGGCAATGTCAAACTATCATTGTTGTAAGGCTCGCTGTAGGTGAGGCGCACCGTGTAAATATCTGGTAAGTTTGTAATCAAGCCATCTACTACCAATTTTCTGCCTTTGCCGTCAATGCCGGGGTCGAAAGGATCAACGCAAGTGGAAAGGAGAAGGGTGAATACCAATAATACAAGTGAGATGCGCATTTTAATAAAATTGTAAAACCTATGTTGAGCATTTTAAAGTTTAAAAAATATAAAATCATCTGACGAGATCGAACGTCATTTTCTCCAATCCTGCGGCGTTTTGCCGGTACGACTTGCACTTTCCTCGCAGGGTTTGCAGTCTTGTGCCTCTCTTCTGGGAAAGGCATACACTTTCGGATCGGGAAACGCATCTGCAAAGGCTCTTTCCAAGTGAACACCCTTGCGGGTAGCACCGGCTACATTAAAGATGCCCAACACAATCTCATTAGGGTCATTCACATTTGCCACGTTTCCGATAGCGGCAGCGGGCGGCACGTCAAAAATACCGCCGGTATTGTTGAGCTGTTTATTGATGGTATTCCAATAACGATACGTACTTTCTGAGAGTGCTAATTGATCAACGGATAGAAAGTAATCTTCTTTAGAATCAAAGGGGATACGCGCTATGTAATATTCAAATGTATTTCCATTGAAATAGGCATCATTTTCTACTTGAACGCAATCATTACCTCGACAACGTAGGATGTCCCAGCAAGGTACATATTGACAACAGTAATACAAAAAAATAGTACTAAGCCTAAATTCATATATTTCCGCACACCATTCCAGCAACTTATAATGCGCGGTACGCCATTGATAAAAATTTTGTACATCCGAGGGGTCGGTCGTGCGCAGGTAGGCTTCAAAATAGCGAGTTTTTACATTGCGGGAGTCCGCTTGCTCTATAAATCGCGCAAAAATGGTGTTTATTTTCGGGGCAGCCTGCATTTTTTCCGGCTGTGATTCGTATGTTTTGCCATCGGGCGTACGGATGTGCAGGGTGTACGTTTTACCTGCTTCGCCTTGAAATTTGGTTGTGTCTGTTACATAATTTCCTTGCCGCGTATAGCTCAAATCGAAACGCTTATTCAAGTCATCCGTAATATACACGGTTGCATTCGTGACGGGAAGCGTGAGGCTGTCATTGTTGTAAGGCTCGCTGTACGTGAGGCGCACGGTGTAAGCGTCAGGCAAGTTGGTAATCAAACCGTCCACGACGAGTTTTCTGCCTTCGCCGTCAATGTCAGGGTCGAAAGGGTCCACGCAGGTAGAAAATAAGAAGGTAAAACTTAACAGTGTTAGTAAAAGTAAAACTTTCATTTCGGATATAAGATTGTGAATAGCCAAATATATGAACTTTTAAGAGAAAGAGCACATAAAAAAAATTAGATAGTATCTTAAAAAGATACTATCCCAGATAAAACTATTGTTTCAAATTACAAGTCACTATTCGATCAATACTCGCGACATATATATGCGCCCATTACAATATCTACCTGTCCACACAAATTTGATCCTGTGTTAGCATTGTCCCAATGGCAGTTCGTGTACGTCTGATCCCAGTAACATTTTTGACCATAATACGGCGTGCTGTCGTCTTGTAGTTTCGTAGCGGAAGTGCTGGATTGCAAAGCAATCAGTGTAAGTGTGAGCAGCCCTGCGCTCACAAAAGATAGTACCTTTTTCATAAAAAATCGGTTTTAAGAAGAAAATCCTCCAATATTGGAGATTTACAAATATAAACTTTTAGTGTA
>CAZJXN010000178.1:7790-10459 GCA_964549655.1 uncultured Saprospiraceae bacterium | reverse complement strand
TATATTTTTTTCATGAATTATGATTGTACAATTTGTTGAATAGCATTAAAAAAGTATTACTGATACCGATATGTTACACAGGCTTTTACCTTGAGGGTAGAAGTAACGTGAGACTGTCCTTGCTGAAAGTCGACCAAGTCTTTTCCCTCTATCGGAATTTGTATTTTATCGGTTCCCTGAAATTGGTTTAGCTGCGTAGTAAAGGTCTTGCGTGCTTCAGCGGCGGCCCAACCATTCGCTTGAAAACCCTGCTGCGCCACATATTCATTGTAAGTACGCTGCTTATAATTGTTACTCACTGCCAATGTATCTTGGGCACTGCCAGGGAGTTGGTATTTTAGAGTCGAGTTAAGGACGAGCATATACTCCGTACCAGTCGCAAGTTCTTCCTCGGCGTTTATCATGAGTGTCCCTTCCACTACGATTTCCACTTCGGTTAGCATACCGAGTAGCGGGTCAAATGGGTCAATCTCTAAGGTTGCAGTTGCGACACTCACCAAAAGTGTGGTTTCCACGCTACATTCTTGAGTTTCGCCCGCGCCGTTTTGCGCATTCCAATAAAAACCAAACACATCCAATTGAAGCTGGCGAAGGAAGTCAAACTGCTGATTCTTCTGGGAAGCAATCAATAGCATGGAAGAACGGGAGCCGGCAAAAAGTGCCGACGAGGAAAGCAGTAATAATAAGGTAAGAGATAGCACCACAGGGGCAAAATAATTGTTCCTTTTTGGTGACACACTCCGCTCCTGAAGTTGCGTAAAAATTATTTTCATGAGATAAGTTTTAGTAAAAAATTTATTTGTTATTAGGTCAATTCCGATACGATATAAGCCCATTGCCGGTCAGCAATAGGTCACTGTTTGACTATGAGAAGGTTTAAATTATTTTAGTGTCGTCTTTGCTGCTGCTTTTTAAGCACTTGGTTTTGGTATAAAAATAAGGGCGTATACTATATATTTATTAAAAATTATAATTATAAAACGTCTCAAGTCACCATATTATGCTGAATAATTTTATTTTAATCAGTTAAGAAATCTTAATTCCACAGTTTATTTACAAAATAAAAAAGCTGCTTAAGTGACAAAAAGGTGGCTCGCCATCAGATATCAAATTACCCGATCAGCATTTAGGATTAGCGATTAAGAAAGAGGGACCGTAGTCAATGTGTGTGTTTAAAGAAGCGATACTACCGAGTGCGGTTGATGGGCGTTGTGTTGTGTTGTTCTTCCTACCTATTTTTACTACGGTTACTATGTAAATACATAAGGACCCGCGATATCTACGACGATTACCTTGGGTCCACGCACAGAATGGAATGTGCCTAATGGGGCATACTTACCCCTGTTGAGTTTTGTAATTAGCGAGTTCATAGTTTTGTGTTTATTGCTTGGGTTAGAGTAGTGTCATAGAACACTCTTAAAACTTCCGCTAAAGTAATACGATCTGCAATACAGGCAAAGGACAATAATGCCTTTTTACTTCTGCTGTTTTCTACGTACAAAATCTTTATTATTTTTATAACTTGTTGTTTTTCAAATAGTTAAATAAAAAGATTTGAGACTAAATGTTGTATTTATATATTGAATTTCAATAATTGAGCGTAAAAAATACACTATCTACAATTCGTGTCACAACATTTAATAATTTTCGTAAATATAATTGATATTAATTTTACATGAGCAAAAATTGGGTATATCCTCACAAACCCCAAGATTTACGCTGTTCTAAGATTGAAAATTGTAATTTTCTTCGCCCTACTGCTTGTTTCTTTTATTCTGAATTTAAATTTGCAGTCAACTTATAAGAACCGTACAGGAAATTATAGACTTATGTGGAATCGTCTTACTACCCACCAAGCCGGGCTACTGGCAGTCGTATTCGCCGCCATTGTGTGGAGTACAGGCGGATTGTTTATCAAATTACTGCCGTTTAACTCCCTTACAATTTTGTTTTATCGCTCGGTGTGCGCAGCCGCCTTATTTGCGCTGATTTTCCGCCGCAAGGTTTTTCGTTTGAATGGTCTGACGCTATTAGTGAGCCTTTGCTACGTGGGTTTGATGACTACTTTTGTAATTTCTACCAAGATGACAAGTGCCGCCAATGCTATATTTCTACAATATACCGCACCGATTTATGTACTGCTTTTAGAACCGGTTTTATTCAAAATCCGATTAGAGCGCATCAATATTTGGACAATTGTGGTCTGCATTTTTGGCATGACGCTGTTTTTCATGGGCGATTTGGAAGTGGGCAGCATGACTGGCAATTGGATAGCACTCGGCTCTGGCGTACTTTGGGCGGCGATGATGCTATTGCAACGACGAAATGACCCCGACCGCCACGAGTCCGCCATATTTTGGGGCAATAGTATTATGGTTATAATCGCTTTCCCCACTTTTTTACAATCGGCTGCACCCACGACGGAACAATGGGCAATGCTCTTATTTCTCGGTTTTATACAGATTGGGGTTGGTTATCTGCTGTTTACGTATGGATTAAAACGAATATTAGCCATTGAAAGCTCACTGTTGGCAATGCTGGAACCAATTCTGAATCCAGTCTGGGTATTGATTGGGTATGGAGAAGTGCCTTCGAAATATGCAATAATTGGTGGGGTTATTATTATTGTGGCGTTGGTGGTAAGGGCGGTTATTGTGGAGCGTGGAAGA
>CAZJXN010000178.1:3346-7690 GCA_964549655.1 uncultured Saprospiraceae bacterium | reverse complement strand
TCACTATTTTCTTGTAAAATATTTTTTTTCAATAGCCAATTTACAAAATCTTCCCAAATTTTAATCTGCATTACACCCCAGTGTCCATTATCGTCCAAATAATATTGCGAAATATAAACCTGACTTTGTTCTACGAAATTGGGGTCGGTGCTTGCCAATTGGGGTGCAGTTTCTAACAAAATACGAGCTGCCTCAAAAGGGTCATTTTTAGCAAATTGATACCCACGCGCTGTGGCTTGCAGAAAGGCTTTGAGCGTTTTGGATTCGTTTTGAATATAATCGGCGTGTGCCAATAAAACGGGACTATAACCATAGGGAATTCCATAATCCGAAAGTTGAAAAGCATTCAATTCGACATCTCGCAACCGCGCTTCCAAACCTTCCCAAGGTAGAAAAATCCAAGTCGCATCAGCAGCACCACTCAACAAAGTATTCCAAATGCCAAGCCGTTCCGGGTAAATAATATTGAAATCTCCAACACCGCCATCGTTTATAATCACTTGCCGAACGATAGCATCTTCAAAACGAGCCTGATACGAAGCATAAATTTTTTCATCTAACTGCGCAGGTCGCTCAATTCCGCTCTGCTGAAGGGTGACAATCGCACTGGCATCTTTGGCCAATACTGCTGCAATCGCCATCAATGGCACAGGATTTAATTTGGTTTGAAAACTGATGATACTTTCGGAAGGCGCAATGGCGAGGTCGGCTGTGCCTTCCGCCACTTTTTGGGCAGGCGAAGTTTCGTATCCATCTTCTTCCGGCGATAAAAAAGTCACAGTTATACCTGCATCTTCATACCAACCTTTTGCCGCTGCTACGTAGAATCCGGTGTGAATCGTATTTGGGGTCCAATCCAATGCTAATCGAATTCGTTTGGCCATGACTCCTGCATTATCCTACCCGAAAGACGCGCATTTGATTGGAATTGTTTAACCGGTTTGTCAGTTTTCTGCAATTATAATGTAGTCTTTTCACATAAGACACCTAAAAACTATGTGTTTATGTGGTGCGCAACGATCGTGTAATCCCAAGTAATCTTCGCCGTTTTTTCCAAAATACGCGCCACCGAACAATATTTGTCCATTGAGAGAGACACGGCTTTTTCCACTTTATTTTTATCCAAATCGCCCGATAGTTCAAAATGCACGTGTACTTCCGTGAATAGCGAAGGTACTTTATCTGGCTCGCGCTCGCCCGTGATGGTTACGCGAATATCTTCCAACGGCTGACGCTGCTTTTTCAAAAATTGAATCACATCTATACTGGAACAACTTCCCAAACTCGACAACAGCATTTGCATCGGTCGCATTCCCTTATTGCTACCGCCTATGGAGACTGCGCCATCTGTTTCTACCGTGTTTCCTTCTTCACTTGTTGCTTGCAAATGGTAAGCATCGTCCAAACGCTTGATTTCAATTTTCATTCTTCTTTATTTTTGCCAAATAAAAACCCTGAAAAGCCGTTTTTAGTTGATTTTAAATTTTAACAAAATTTTATTAGCAAATAGATTTGCAAATTTTTGAAAAGGTTTTAGCACTATTTTTAATTAAAATTTCAAAAAATACAAGAAAACGTATTTTTATTTTGAATGAATTATTCAAATCAATATTATATATTTGCTTTGGCAAATGATATATGAATATATGAAGAAACATTGTTTGTTAAATTGCGAAAACGCCAATACATTTGTAGCCATCAATCACCTCTTTTCTTCAGAAGACCGATTGATTTTATAAAGAAGAGTGGAGAGAACGGGCTCCGTGAAACTCTGGCAACCACTTTTTAGTAGGCAGTTTTCAGTAGGCAGTGCGTTAGAAGTGACTGCAAACTGCATACCGCCAACTGCCTACTAAAAAAAAGGTGCCAAATCCCGCCAAATTTAATTTGGGCTATAAAATCAAAATGAATATGATACTTTTACATGCTAACTTCACGTCAGGATACGCTGCGCTTCCAGCTAATTTTCAGGTCATAATTGGCACACATTCTGCTTGTTACATATTGTGTTGTTGTTGATGATAAGACCACCGCTCCATCGGTATCCGAAAGTAAGCCAATGCTATCTAGTCATTCTATTTATTATAAAAAATCTCATTCTATTATTTCAAATAAAATCAAAAACCTATGTCTAACAAATTAAGATTTGAAACTTTACAACTCCACGCCGGTCAAGAAGAAGTAGAAGGCACCACGCGTTCCCGCGCAGTTCCTATTTATCAAACCACTTCTTACACTTTTAAAGATTCCGAACACGGTGCTAACCTCTTCGCCCTCAAGGAGTTCGGCAATATTTATAGCCGCATTATGAATCCTACCAACGATGTTTTTGAAAAACGTATTGCAGCACTCGAAGGCGGTGTAATGGCATTGTCGGTCGGTTCTGGTCAGGCGGCACAATTTATTGCGCTAAATAATATTTTACAAGCCGGTGATAATTTTGTAAGCTCTGTCAATCTTTATGGCGGTACGTATAATCAATTCAAAGTAGCGTTCAAACGCCTCGGCATCGAAGTACGCTTCGCGGAAAACGAAAACCCAGTATCGTATGAGAATTTAATTGATTCTAATACCAAAGCAATTTATCTGGAAACCATTGGCAATCCAAGTTTCAGTGTGCCTGATTTTGATGCGATTGCAGCCGTTGCCAAAAAATATGATGTGCCGTTGATTGTAGATAATACATTTGGTGCGGGCGGTTATTTATTCCGTCCGTTAGAGCATGGCGCGGCAGTGGTCGTGCAGTCAGCTACGAAATGGATTGGCGGACACGGCACGTCCATCGGCGGCGTGATTGTAGATGGCGGCAATTATAATTGGGGCAATGGCAAATTCTCGCAGTTTACCGAGCCTTCTGAGGGTTATCATGGCTTGGTTTTCTGGGATGTGTTTGGCACCAATGGTCCGTTCGGCAATATCGCGTTCATCATCCGCGCAAGAGTGGAAGGTTTGCGCGATTTTGGTCCGGCACTCAGTCCATTTAATGCTTTTCTGTTACTGCAAGGTTTGGAAACACTGTCTTTACGCGTACAACGCTCGGTTGACAATGCTTTAGAATTGGCACAATGGCTCGAAAAACATCCGCAAGTAGAAAGTGTAAGTTATCCGGGTTTGAAAAGTAGTCCATATCATAACTTAGCAAAGAAATATTTAAAAAATGGCTTTGGTGCCGTGCTATCTTTTAATATTAAAGGTGCAAAAGTAAATGCGACGAAGTTTGTTGATAGTTTGAAACTCGTGAGTCACTTGGCAAACGTAGGTGATGCAAAAACCCTCATTATTCAGCCTTCTGCCACCACACATCAGCAGTTGAGCGACTTGGAGCAAACGGCGGCGGGCGTGTCCCCTACTCTACTGCGCATCTCGGCGGGTATTGAACACATTGATGATATTAAGGCGGATTTGGAGCAGGCTTTTGCGAAGATACCAGCTTTGGAAGCAGAAATGGCTTAGAAACGTAATTTGTGATTGGTGAAATGTGATTATGATAGTGTAGCGCATTTCTAAAATGTGCCGCACTTATTGAAATTATGATAGTGTAGCGCATTTCTAAAATGTGCCGCACTTATTGAAATTATGATAGTGTGGCGCATTTCTAAAATGTGCCGCACTTATTAAAGCCAAAACTAATTAAGTTACAAATCACCAATCGCAATTATAAAATTTAAATGTGAATTATTATAATTATAAAATTCCGTTTCAATTAGAAAGTGGTGATGTTTTAAATGAATTAGACATCGCTTATACGACTTATGGCGAATTAAATGCAGCACAGGATAACGTCATTTGGATTTGTCACGCTTTGACGGCAAGCGCAGATGCTGCCGACTGGTGGAATGGATTAGTAGGCGAAGGTAAAATATTCGACCCGAACTTTCACTTTATTATTTGTTCGAATATGATAGGTTCCTGTTATGGCAGCACGAGTCCACAAAGTACCAATCCTGCAACTGGTCAGCGTTATGGCAAAGATTTTCCATTAGTCACAATTCGAGACATTGTCGCGGCGCATCAATTATTGCAAAAGCATTTGAGCATTCACAAAATAAAATTTGCCATCGGTGGTTCGATGGGCGGACAACAAGTGTTAGAATGGGCAATCACCGACCCAGATTTATTTGAAAATATCTGCTTATTAGCTACCAATGCGCAACATTCTCCTTGGGGCATCGCTTTCAACGAGGCGCAGCGCATGGCGATTGAAGCAGACTCAACAATTTATGACAACGCACCGGAAGCTGGTCAACGCGGGATTGAAGCGGCTCGCGCGATTGCTATTTTGTCGTATCGCAATTATAAAACGTTTCAATTCATGCAATCCGAAGAAAATTTGGATAAAATGGA
>CAZJXN010000178.1:0-3246 GCA_964549655.1 uncultured Saprospiraceae bacterium | reverse complement strand
AATTCATTAACCTAAATATCATAAACCTATGTCATTACGATTAGGAGATGTTGCTCCAAATTTTAAAGCCCAAACGACGGACGGAGAATTGGATTTTCATGAATACCTCGGCGATAGCTGGGGGGTGTTGTACTCGCATCCTGCCGATTTTACGCCAGTTTGTACCACCGAATTGGGTCGTACCGCGTCTTTGAAAGCAGAATTTGATAAGCGAAATGTAAAAGTGATTGCGTTGAGTATAGACCCGCTGCCTTCGCATAAAGAGTGGGTGAAAGACATCGAGGAAACGCAAAATGTGACGATGAACTTTCCAATTATCGCGGATGAAGACCGCTCGATTGCAGAGGCTTATGATATGATTCACCCGAATGCGACAGAAAAAGCGACCGTACGCAGCGTATTTGTGATTGACCCCAATAAAAAAGTGCGTTTGACGATGACGTATCCGCCTTCTACAGGTCGCAATTTCCACGAGATTTTGCGGGTAATTGATTCACTGCAACTGACGACTTATTACAGCGTCGCTACACCTGTTGATTGGGAAAATGGCGATGATGTAGTGGTGTTACCGTCTATCACGGATGAAGTGGCGGCAGAGAAATTCCCAAAAGGCGTGACCAAAATTAAACCGTATTTGCGCACGACGCCGCAGCCGAATCTTTAGTAAGACATTAGACTTTAGACGATAGATGTTAGACTTTAGATAAAAGTATCAAGGTCTATTGTCTATCGTCTAATATCTACTGTCTCCTTTTCAATAACAATCGTGCTCCGCCATCATATTTCCGAACTACATCATATTTATTTTGCAATAAAGCATAATCCGAATCAAAAATATAATAATATTGAGCAGTAGATGCCGTGTCAATTGCTTGATTATCAGGTTTTAAATCCAGCCAAGGGGTTTTTCCGATGGTATTATAAAATTCAAAGGAACGATAAAATTGCCAAGCAGTTTGTAAAGTTACTTTTGAATTGTCTTTTGCTTGTGATTGTAGAATATCTAATACTTGAAAGGTATTGGCATCGTACCACCATTCGCGCACGCTGTTGAAGCCGATAGCTCTTGATAAATGCCAGATGGTCATGATGATAAGTACAGCACTCAAAATTTTTGGCACGATTGGTTTTATTACATTCAATTGATATAATAAGCTGCCGATTAATAAAATAAAAAGTGGATAATAACTTAAAGCGGTGCGTGTGGTTAAATTTGGAGTTTTTAAAATAACGGTTTGTGAAAGATTTACCAAAATTGTCAATGCTAAAATTGCAAAAGCGATAAATAAGGGTGTTTTTAGAATTTCATTCCTCGACGTTTTCCCCCACCAATACATGGCGTAAGCGCCTGCCGCAAAAAATAACAAACTGACAATGAACGCATAATACATCGTTGCCATGCCTAAAATATTCACACCATAGCGCGAGTTTTCCACTAAGCTGATAACCGTATCTCGAAAGAAACCATTCGATTGCCAGAAAACAAATTGGTTGGTGCTTTGCATTTTATGAATCGGCGTGTAAATAAGTGCCAAGTAACCGATATTGATTGCAATTATAATTCCTACATTCTTAAATAAAACGCGGCGATTTTTAGTATTAAAATATTCATTTACAAAATAAAGCAACATCATCCCGCTCATGGCACACCAAAAAATGAGTAAAGTAAAATTGGCGTAAGAAGCTAAAATTGCGAGGGCGAAACTCCACCAGATAGACCGCTCTTTTGCTTCCATAAAACCTTGCAACGCAAACATCGCCGAGCACAGCATGAGGGCATTCGACATGCCATAGCCGCGACAGACGGAGAAAAAATCTAATAAAAATGGATTGCAAATAAAAATAATTATACTTCCAAAAAATAATAAAGTATCGTTTTTAAATAAAAGTTTACAAATTTGATACGCCGCATAAAAATAAAGTCCGAACGATAGCACATTCGGTAATCGTGCCGCCCAATCTTCCCAACCAAAAAGATTCATACTCAACTTCGCCAAGAGCGTATTCAAAATATGATTGCTGGGCCACGGGTCGGGATACATCATGATTTGCCAAACATTATATTTGTAATAATGAATGGAGGTAGCCACTTCGTCGTGTGTAATGGGAATCGTAAAAGCTTTGTAGGCAATAAAAATCCAAGCGACTGCGCCGAGGAAAAGGGTTATAATTAGACGGATAGTAGCATTATGAAGCATAAAACAAGGTAAAATTTCGGCATAAAACTATATAATTTTGCGGAGACTGCCAATAAAATGACGCTTAATAGTGAAAACTGTACCACGCTAAGCGAAAATTAATCTTACATTCATAGGATATTGGCTTTTAGCGAACATACTTATAAAAACAGCTGTACCACCCTGGGGGTTATCAGCAATGGTACAGCTTGAAATAGTTACTAGCTTAGATTTTTACAAGTTTCCTTGACAACATTCCGTTAGCAGACCTTATCACTAAAAAATAAAGTCCGCTGCTCCAATGGGAGGTATTAATTCGGATATTATCCACCCAAGAAACTTTACTTTGATACATTTGCCTGCCTTGATTATCGAATACCGTCACAGCATAATCCGTTTTCAATTGGAAGTCTCCCAATAATGCGGCATCTAAAAACAACTCGGTGGCGAAAGGATTCGGAAAAACTTTCAAGCCGTTTAGTTCCGGTAGGTCATCAACGCTTACGGGGTCGCCGTATAAGGTACAACTCAATGGAAAGCCAAAAAAATCCCTTGCTTGATATAGCAGTTCATTCTCCTGATAAAAACAATGCAAATTGCTCCCGCAATCAGAAACAAACATAACTCGGGTATCAAGCGGCGCTACTTCACTACCAATACCTTCAATCCAGGTAACAGTTCTATTATCCTCTGGAGTTGAGCGATTGTTTTTTATTACCAAGCGTTTACGCTTACTTCCGTCATTTAGTGTCACAGAATCAGTTGATACTACTTTTATCTGTATATCGAAGGATTCGTCTCCAATCGTTAAGGTATCTCCAATACGTAAGTTAAAATCATAAATTAGTCTTTCCGAAAAACCTTGCCGGAAGAGATAAACCTTACTATCCTCTTCCCGATAGAAAAACCCGATGAGAGTTGCAGTCTGTAAAGTAGTATCTAAAGTTTTATACATTTTAAGATAAACTCTCCCGTTAATTAGAATGCTATCTTTCAAAAAATAAGCAAAGACCTCACTCCCACCAAAAGGCTCTGAACCCGTGCAGGTATTTTGAATGTGCCAACGATT
>CAZJXN010000177.1:0-10535 GCA_964549655.1 uncultured Saprospiraceae bacterium | reverse complement strand
TTATTATTTCAAAATTCAGAGATATGCAAAATTATATTCTAATTAAATAGTTTTTACAAAAACAAAAAAGAAGATTTAAACGAGCAGATAATTTGTGAAAATTTTAGAGGAGAAGAAATTGTCCCGTTTTCTAAAAAGATAAGCGTAAAAGCGTCCTACGGTTCGGAACCGTAGGACGCTTTTACGACGCTTGTGCCAAATGATGCTTCAAATGCGCCACGTAATCCGTCGCCAAGAATTGTAAGTCGTGCGATTCCATGCTATCCTTGCTTGTATCTACCATTTTAGAATAATTTTCGGGCACCATGTGATCGAGTACCCAACAGATATGGCGATTGAGCGTCGCCCAAAAATTGATTAAATCCTGTGCATCATAGTCTTGATACTTTTGTAAAGCTACCCATTCCTCTTGGTGGTAAATGATATGCGGCGGCTCGGCGTAGTATTGTCCTCGAATGAAACGTTGCAGATTATTCATCGCAGCATCGCATAAATGACCGATAATTTCCTTGCGGCTCCACTTGTCGGGCGCGGGTTTCAGGCTTAAATCTGCTGCGCTGTATAACAAAAAATGGACAGAATATTGGTCAATGAGGTCGCGGAGTTCGGTGGTGGTGTTTTGCACGAATAAATGGTATTGTTGCTATAATGTTTTATTCTGCCGCTAAGATAATTTTTTCATCCAGTAGTTTATCCATCGTTTCTTTATCCACTTGCTCCACCAGCCAAGCGCGGATGAGTTCCTCGGCGATGGCTTTGGTTTCTTCGGAAAGGATGAGGTCTATGACCAGTTCATCTGAATCGGGAATACCATCGAAGTCATCCATGCGATCTAACCAGCCAGAAATGTAAAGATCAAGTCCATCGCTTGTATCGCATTGAATAATGCGAACCCCCCGATTTTGGGATTCCACTAAAGCACTAAAAATTGGATTTGCGTCGCGGTCTTTTTCTCCATTGCTCAAATATAGATTGATGTACGGTCTCCAAAAAAATCCATTTTCCGTTGCTAAAGCATCAAAGAAATCTTGCCACATCGCTTCTATCGCATCATAAGAAGTAGGATTTTCTAAAAAATCAGGATACCAAACCGTTATCATAAGCTATTATTTAAGTAAGTAATAGAATACTAAAATTAAAAATAGAATGCAGACAAAAGCAGTTCCGCTATTTATTTCTATATCAATTCGCACCCCTTTTAATTTTTTATTTCGGAATGACCTATCCTTTGGCGCGTCCAACCCATTCGCATTTTCTATAAAACGTTGCGCCTCTTGCAATTGCTTTTCACGCTCCTTCTTTTCCTTCTCTGTCAATTGATTTTCCAATTCATTCAAAAGCCGCAATCCATCCACTTTACTCAACGGCTCGTCTTGCGACCACGACACGGATTTTTCCGTATTGCCGCCTTGCGCTTGTATTCTTCCGCGATGTTTTTTTGACATGGGTTTTAGGTGATTTCTATTCTGTTGTTCATATAACTTTCTCTTCCAGTAGCTTTTCCATTGTTTCTTTATCCACCTGCTCCACCAGCCAAGCGCGGATGAGTTCCTCGGCAATGGCTTTGGTTTCTTCGGAAAGAATTAATGGAATGACTAACTCTTCAAAATCCGGTAAATCATCATAATCTTCAATCTTGTCTAACCAGCCGGCGATAAACTGTTCTGTATCCTCTGCTTGATTGTCTTGAATGATGCGCACGCCGCGATTTACACTATCTACTAATGCCGTGAAAATAGGATTTCCATTAGAATAAAGCTCCCCTTCCCGATAATCTGACTTAAAATAAGGACGATGCGAAAGATTATATTTTCCTAATATTTCATCGAAAATGGATTGCCACATGGCTTGCATCGCACGATAGGCAGTAGCGTTTTCTAAAAATTCAAAACGAGATGAAGTAATCATAATGTATTTATTTGAATCCAAATAAAAATAGTAAAATTGCGATTAATAAACTCAGGAAAGCGATACCTCTCCATACTTCAATATCAATTCTGATACCGTCACTTTTACCTTTAGCTCCATAAAAAGACCTTCGCTCCGGCGCATCAATGCCACCTTGCACATTTTCTATAAAGCGTTGAGCGTTTGCTAATTGCTTCTCGCGCTCCTGCCGCTCTCGTTCCGTCAACTGATTCTGCAAGTCATTCAGTAACTTCAATCCATCCACTTTACTCAACGGCTCGTCTTGCGACCAAGAAACCGATTTTTCCGTGTCACCGCCCTGCGCTTGTATGCGTCCACGATGTTTTTTTGACATGGGTTTTAGGTATTTTGGTATTGCTTACAATTTTAATTTAAAAAGGGTTCCGCCGAACGCTACCTCCGAAGTGATTCTTTACCCTCTTTTGAAAAGCACAGGTAAAATAAGGTTTGATTGTATAATAAATTGCCATTATCATCTAAGATCGACTTGGTAGGTGCAATCGCATCTAAAGTGGAACTGAGTTGGTGTGATTTTGTATCATAATACCACGTCTGCCTTACTTTATATTCTTTATAATCTTCAAATTTTAATGCTGGGCGTTTTTCAATTTTTATCGTTTCGGTGTAATCATGATGATTAAAACCACTAATAGAATCCCCCGAAGCATTAAATATTTCTTCATATTCATTTTGATTAATTAATTGATTACAGCAACGTCTTGATTCGGTAGAGTACGTTTTAATCGCTTTACTTTTTGGCAATTGAAAAAAGAATTGTTCAAACGCTTGGGCAAGGTCGCCTTTTAATGTTTTGAAAGAATCGGTATACAAATATTCGGAAGTTTCCATGACGAGTGGCACATTCGACTGATTGATATTTGGCGATTTTTTTGAAATAAGTGGGAAAGCTACATATATCAACACCTCTTTTTCTTCTAAAATAGAATCACTTTTTTCATCATAAATAGGCAGCATTAAACTTACGCCCATGACCCGATTGGCTAATTGCTTTGTTTTTCTATTATAATACCAAACTTGTTTTACTAGACAAGATTTAATATCATAATAAATTGGCTCACAGACAGACACAATAGCAAGACGCTCTTCAAAAGTTTCGGGGTCAATATAAGTCGTAGTATCCACCCCCGGAAAAAGTCTTTGGGAAATTTCTTCTTTTGTTAGCTTCTTACCTCCCACTTTTGCATAAGCCGCAAGTTTTCCTTCTTCCACCGCATCAACAATACCAGCAAGTAAAGAATAAGATTCGCTGCAATAACTAAAATCATTTTTCCGAACGCGATAATCATATCTTCCGTTTCCTTCCAAGTTTTCCGGTTCAAAATTGTATTCGAGTTCTGTTTCGGCTATCCATTCTATATTGGGGTTGGAAAGCAAACCTTCCATTTGAGCAAATCCATGATAACATACTAAAATAAATGCTAAAGTGAAAATGATTTTCATAGTAGATTTTATAGTAAAATGCTACAAATTTATAAAGTTACATTAGTATCCAAAAGCACCCAACTATTTAAAACGGTAAACGCTTTGGCTACATTAATTGAAAAAATATTTTCTTTCTTTGTACAATTGTACCGGGGGACTTCATCCGCCGTTTATTAGTATTACTGTGGCCGATAAAGTCCGCTACTACAAACTAACCAAACCATGCAAAAAATACTCCTATTCTGTACGCTTCTATTATCCGTTTTTGTCGGCAATTGTCAGAATAAAAGACCTTTGAAACGCCCGACAGGCCCGGAACTGGCGGTGCGCTGGCAATTGATACAAAGTGCAGAAGCCAATCGTTTTGAAGCCAAATTTACCCTTGTCAATCAAGGCAAAGACACGCTGCCGAGTCGCGGCTGGACGATTTATTTCAATCAAATCAGCGGTAGTCCACAGCCCAATCGTGGCAAAGTAAGCGTGCAAAAAATCACGGGCGATTATTATAAATTACAACCCATTGCTGGTTTTTCAAAAGTAGCACCGGGCGACAGCACAATTTTTACCGTCAATTATCAAGGTAGTTTGCGCAAGTACACGCATGGTCCGCACGGGATGTACATCGTATTTGAAAATAATAATATCGGTAATGAGCAAGCGCCGGAAGCGTTGACCAATGTTACAATATTGCCCCTTCCGAACGACAATCAAATGGTCTATCGCAACAATCCGCCCGTGCCGCTGGCGACTTGGTATTATAATCGAAATGCGGAAATGATAACATTAGCGGATACGGATGTGCCAAAAATTATTCCAACGCCCGTGCAATTAAAATCCACTAATCAAACTTTTATAATCAATAAAAACTGGCGCATTCGATTTGAAAAGTCATTACAAAAGGAAGCCAATTATTTAGCTTTATTGTTAGAACAATCGCTTGCCGCAAAAATTCAAACCGAGGAAAGTATTACAGGAGATAAGGAAGCTATTATATTAAAAATCAATTCACAACTCACGCAACCCGAATCGTACCGGCTCACAGCAAGTGCCGCAAATGGCATTTTAATTGAAGGGAAAGATGCGGCGGGTGTGTTTTATGGCATTCAAAGTCTGCTTGCTTGGTTGCCACCAACAAGTTTTAAAAATGGTCAAAATATCCTGACTATCAACGAAGTACAAATTGAGGACGCACCGCGTTTCGGTTATCGAGGCATTCATTTGGATGTGGCGCGCAATTTTAATAAAAAAGAAACAGTATTGAAATTATTGGATGTAATGGGTTTTTACAAACTCAATAAATTACATTTCCATGTAGCAGATGATGAAGGTTGGCGATTGGAAATTCCGGCACTGCCCGAACTCACGCAAGTGGGCGCACGTCGCGGACACACGCGCACGGAGAGCGACCGCATTTATCCGGCGTACGGCTCCGGTCCGTTTGTGGATGCCAAGGATTCGTATGGTTCTGGTTATTACACAAGTGCTGATTTTATTGAGATTTTGCGCAAAGCGACGAGTCGGCACATTGAAGTGATTGTAGAATTTGATACGCCCGGACACAGCCGCGCTGCCATCAAAGCCATGCAAAATCGCTATAATCGTTTAATGGCTGCTGGTAAAAAAGCAGAAGCTGAAGCGTATTTATTACATGACCCAAAAGATGCATCTAAATATAATTCTGCGCAAGGTTACTCTGATAATGTGCTGTGCATTTGCAAGGAAGCGCCGTATCGGCTGTGGGAAACGGTGATTGACGAAGTGCAAAAATTGTATGCAGCAGCTGATGCGCCGTTGAAAACCATTCACATTGGCGGCGATGAAGTGCCGAGCGGCTCGTGGGAAAAATCGCCAATTTGTGCAGCTTTCAGAGCGAAAAATCCGCAATACAAAACGATAGAAGATTTACAACATTACTTCCTGCGGCGCGTGAATAATATGTTGACAAAACGGGGTTTAAAAACAGGTGGCTGGGAAGAAATTGTACTCAAAAAAGAAGGAAATCGCTATGTGCCAAATCCTGAATTTGCCGGTAAAAATTTGCAAGCGTGGGTATGGATCAGCGCGTGGGACAGCGACGGACTCGTGTATCGCATGGCAAATGCGGGCTTTCCAGTGGTGGTGTGTAATGTGCCGAATTTTTATTTTGACTTAGCTTATAATCCTGAGGCACGCGAGCCAGGCTTGTCATGGGGCGGTTTTGTGGGCAATCGCGAGCCGTATGCGTATATGCCGGAGAATGCGTTTGTGTCCGAAGATTTTTCTGGTTTTACAAAAGATATGAATCAAGCTGCTAAGATGGAAGCCCTCACGCCCAAAGGTTTACAAAATATCCTCGGCTTGCAAGGGCAATTGTGGAGCGAGACGATTCATGGACAGGATGAATTGGAATATTTGCTCCTCCCCAAACTCTTCGGACTCGCCGAACGCGCGTGGTCGCCACAACCCGCTTGGGCAAAAATGAACAACGCCACCCAACGTGCCGCCGCTTTGGACACTGCGTGGAATGCGTTTGCCAATACCATCGGACAAAGAGATTTACCTCGTTTGGATTATTTATTTAATGGCTACCATTATAGAATTGCCCCGCCGGGCGCAGTTGTGGAAAATGGATTATTGAAAGCAAATACAGAGTTTCCAAATCAACAAATTCATTACACAACAGATGGCACGGAACCAACTATCAATTCTACATTATACGAAAAAACAGTGCAAGTAAATGGAATGGTAAAATTGAAAGCATTTGATACGAGGGGCAGAGGAAGTCGGACGAGTGTTGTTCAATAATTTTGAGATTCAAAGTTTAAGGGCATTAGAATGTTATGATACTCCTTAAATCATTAGATGTTGAAGTTTGTTAACTTCAACATCTAATGATTCAAGGAGTCGAAACCACTACAACCATTCAGCACCCACCGTCTATCCATTTCCATCCTTTTTTCATCAAAAATCTAATTTTGTTGATTTTATACAAATCATAGTTTTTTATTTTATTCTAAATGCAAGAAGGCTTACTTTTAACTTTTCAACACTTCTTTACAACATCTAAAAATCGTTTCAAATGAAAAAATGGTACTTATTCCTACTTATTTCTATTTCTATTTCTATTTTCGCTTTCACCGATCTGCTGGCGGCTAATAAAGACGGGAAAATCCTGCTATACGCTCGCCTTTCTGGAGCCCAGGAAGTGCCTGTTGTCGCTACCAAAGCGAAAGGTTTGGTCACTTTTACGATGGAAGAAGACTATAAAACGATGACTATCAATGGCGTATTTGATAGCTTGAGCGGACCAATTACAGGTTGTCATTTCCATACTGGCGCGATTGGGGTGAATGGTCCGGTGGTCGTTAATCTCATCACGTTGGTCAAAGGCAACAATCAAATTGAAGGTAAAGTCACAGTGACTAAAGCCCTGCTTGCCGCCATCAGTGCTTATGGGGTGTATATCAATGTGCATACGGCAGCCAATCCGGGCGGCGAAATCAGAGGACAACTGTTCACCGAAACCGATTTGCATTTTGCGGCGCAGCTCACGGGTGCCAACGAAGTGCCGGTGATTGCTACCACGGCGACGGGCTTGGGCAGTTTTGTGTTGAGTTTTAATGCGACCAAATTGGAGTACAAAGCATTGGTTACGGGTTTGTCAGGACCTATCGTTGCGGCACATTTGCATTTTGGCGAGGCAGACAAAGCTGGTCCAGTCGTGTATCCACTCACTTTTTCGGGCAATAGTTTGACTGGAACGTTGGACGTATCCGCAGCTTTCGTGGATAGTCTTTTGAATGATAAGATTTATATTAATGTACACACCGCAGCCAATCCCGGTGGAGAAATTCGGGGGCAACTTAGTTTTTTCAGCACTATCGCATTTGATGTGGTCGGGATCGGAGCGAATGAAGTACCTGCAAAAGTGTCGCCGGGTAAGGCGCTGGGTATTGGTTGGATAGATGGCGGCTTAGATACATTGAGTTATTTGGTGATGTATGACAGTCTGACTCCTACGGCGGGGCATTTCCATACGGGCGCAGCAGGCGTGAACGGTCCTGTCATTATCCCTTTTACGGCGGTTCCGGGTTCAAAGTTTTTTATAGGTCGCGTAGGGATTAAACCGGATACCTTATCGAAAATATTGAAAGGAGCAGTCTATTTGAATCTTCACACGGCAGCGAATCCGGGCGGGGAAATCAGAGGTCAAACCAGTACGTCCGTGCGCGAAGGTTTAGTAGCGAATCTTTGTGGCAAACAAGAAGCACCCAACCCTGTAATTGCCACTGGCATCGGGGCAGGTTTTCTTTCTATTGATAGGAATAAACTGCTTGGTCACGTCGAATTGGTCACGACGGGCTTGACCAGCAATGCTGTAGCAGGGCACATTCATGGCGGTGCAAAAGGGGTGGCAGGTCCGGTAATCATCGGTTTGGGCATCACGGGCGCAACGGGTAATCAGGCAAGTGGCGTTTTTACCATTCCCCGCACTACTTTTGCAGACTCCATTATCAATGGTTTGACTTATTACAACGTGCATACTGCAGCAAATCCGGGTGGTGAAATTAGAGGTCAAATAGCGAAAGAACTACAAACTGAATGCTCCACGTTGACAGGCGTTTTTGAATTGAACGGAGAAAAATTGAATGTTAAAGTATTCCCCAATCCGATGTATGATGCGGTCAATTTAGCTTTTGAAAGCAACGAAACATTTACAGCGCAAGTCGTTATTTTTGATATAATGGGTCGTCAAATGTTGTCAAAAAGAATAGATATATTCAGCGGAGACAATCAAGTGAATGTAGAGGTGAATAACTTGTCGCGCGGTATTTACCTTATTCAGCTACGAAATGAAAACGGCGTTCTCTTTACAGAAAAAGTGGTGAAACAGTAAAATATAGATAATTCTGTGTGTAAGGATTAGGAAACTTTCAAAGTTTCCTAATCCTTTTTAAAGCTCTCTTATATCACCTCAAACGTGAGAAACTCGTCGCCATTATTATCATTTCTATCATCTCTTAGTTTGATGACTTTACTTGATTTCTCCGTGAGTATCCAATCATCGGTGAGGTCACCTAATGGTTTTGTTCCTACGCCGGTACTGATAATCAACTTGTTAGAACTGGCATCCACCTGCCAAGTGCCAATGGTAGTTGCGCCATTCTTCGTTGCTTTAAACACCCCTCCGGTTTCAAACGCAAAAGTGTAGCCCGAAAAATCGCTGGTTTCTTCCTTGTCTTTGTCAAAGTAATACGTCACTTTCCAAGTGCCGCCATTGGTCAGCGTGTCATCAGTGCTGCTTGGCGCGTTATCGTCGTCATTGTTGCAAGCCATCGTAAATGCGCTAATAAACAAGCACACACCAAGCATTTTTAACATCCATGTTTTCATAAGAAGCGTGATTTTTGATGATTAAAAAATAGAATGCCAAAACGAATACAGTGGGCTGTTTAGTGTTAGATATGAAAAAAAGTAATTGGTGCAGTAGCGTTGTTGCTCTAAATAATCTACTATTCTTGCAAAATATACCTTAATCACTTTCAAAATAACTTTCTGCATTTCGCTAATTAGCGACACATCATTTTTATTAACATAGAGTTTACGTACTAATACTTGCTTTTTTGGAATGATACCTTTATCTTTGTAAAAACGAGTTGAAATAACAAGCTCTACCCTTTTAAATTTCAACTTTCGGCTTACACTACTCCCATTTTTTTTTGAACAACATGGAACACTTCTCAAACACTTTTTGAACAACACACAAAGAGCAGGATGGACATCCATAGGAGCTGCAATGGTACCGGCAGCGTATTGCATCCATTTTTTTAATCCTAAAAACGATTTTCTATCATGAAAACGAAGATCCTTTTATTGTCGATTTTTTGCTACTTATTGTGTAATCAGAGTGTGAACGGACAAGCAAGTATCGTAGGCGAAATACTGTATGAAGACGGTACGATGAACGTTGGCGATTTTGACGTATTTTTATTTATTGACCCAATTGGAGGAAACACGACAATTGATGCTGGAGACTATGGGCAATTTTCTTGGACACTGCGTTCAACTCAATCTGGTAGTACAAACGGAGCTGGGATTCAAGTAAATCCTAAAAACGACTATGGTAGCGGTTTTAAGTGTAGCTGATATTATTCAAATAGAAAAACATCTTGCTACACCTCCACAAGTTACTTTTGACAATTACAACAAAATAGCTGCCAATGCAGATAATGACTCGGATATTGATACGATGGACATCAATGCAATTAGAAAGATAATATTGGGACTTACAACTACCTTTCCTGCCCCCTCTTGGCGGTTTATTATGGATAAGGATAAAAGTAGTTTTCAAAGTGCCACTTTTCTAAATGCTTACAATTATTTAGTAGATAACGGATACGAGATAAGCAATGTTACAGCCACTCAGATTACGAATGCCAATTGGATAGTTCGAGCAATTAAAGTTGGTGACTTGAATGGCTCACACCCTGAGATTCGCGCCTCCATATCTCCTGCACAAGTAAGTACAAATGCTATTTTGGCAGGGGAAGAAGTGGAACTTATTTTCCATGTAAAAAATTTCAATGATATTCAAGGTTATCAATTCGGAATGCATTTAGACCCGGCTTATGTGGATATTTTATCCATTGAGCAAGGGGATTTAGAGGGTTTTTCTTTAGATAATTTTGGAGACCATACGAAAGAAAGAGGAGAATTACGTGCGATGTGGTATAGTAAAAACGCGAAGAACGTGTCACTTGGGGAAAAGGATGTTATTTTTAAGCTTAAAGTAAAAGCAGTACAGCCTGTAAATAACTTACAAAGCGTATTACAGGTTAGAGATGCTATACTTCCGATGGAGTTCATTGCCAATGGCAGCTTGGCTACCGATGCAGCACTGGAAGTAAAAGTAGTACGTGGCAATGTAGTTGCATCTAATCAGGAGCTAAAAGTCTATCCAAATCCAGCTACTGATGTATCAAGCGTAGGTTTTAACTTAGAAGAACCCGCTCAAGTGAATCTGGCTATTTACGATGCAAGTGGGAAGTTAATTAAAATTTACCGCGAACAGTTTTCAAAAGGTTACAATGAGTTTTTATTAGACCATTTAACAACTTTACCATCTGGTTTATTGCTTCTAAAATTAGAGACGGCAAGTTGGTCTGCTCAATCTAAATTAGTAA
>CAZJXN010000176.1:0-10597 GCA_964549655.1 uncultured Saprospiraceae bacterium | reverse complement strand
TATTACGCGGAAATGTAATTACAAAAAATCGGCTTCAGCAAATTGGTGCTGCTAACATCGCGTTAAGCATTATCACCCACGCCGAAATTTACTTTGGCGCAAAAGCCTCTGAATTTGTGGAAACCCGAAAAGTGTTGGAGTCCTTCAAAGTTTGCCATCTTTCGGAAGAAATTTCCTTAGTTTTCAATGGTATTATGTTGAATTACAGTCTGTCGCATCGTCCGAAGATTCCTGATGCCCTCATTGCTGCTTGCGCTATCGCTTACAATTACCGACTTTACACGGAAAATAAAAAAGATTTTAAATTTATACCAGAAATCAAATTCTACGACCCTAAATCATAAAACCATTAATTTTTCCAACCATTCAATGTAAATTTTAATCCCGTCTTCAATTTCCGAAAGGTAAATAAACTCATCTGCCGTATGCGAACGCGCCGAGTCGCCAGGACCAATTTTTAGCGTTGGAAAAGGCATCAACGCTTGGTCGGACAAAGTCGGTGAGCCGAAATACTCCAAACCAATTGCCAAGCCAGCTTTCACTAACGGATGTTCCAGTTCAATGTTAGAAGAATTCAGTCGAAAAGAACGGGCTTTTAAATCCGCTCTTAAATGTTGTTGTAAAGTTTCAAAAACGACTTTATTATTATAAAATTCATTGGTGCGAACGTCAATTACAAATTTGCAAATATCCGGCACGACGTTGTGCTGCGTGCCAGCGTGGATTTGCGTGACGGTCATTTTTACGGAACCAAGTAAGTCGGATTGTTTTTCAAATTCATGATTTTGAATCCATTCTATATCTTGAAAAGCTTTATAAATCGCGTTTTCACCTTCGTTGCGAGCGGCGTGTCCGGCTTTGCCTTTGACTTCGGCATCTATGACGAGCAATCCTTTCTCGGCAATCGCCATGCGCATTTGAGTCGGTTCGCCTACGATGCCTGCCCAAAGATTTCCCAAATTCGATAAAATAGATTGTATGCCATTCGCACCCGAAATTTCCTCTTCGGCGGTAGCAGCAAAAATCAAATTGAACGGTAAAAAGTCTATTTTATTAAAATGTAAAAATGTGGCAATGAGCGACACGAGTGCGCCGCCTGCGTCATTGCTGCCCAAGCCGTAGAGTTTTCCATCTTCTATTTTTGCTTGAAAAGGATGGCGCGTCCAATCTTCCACGGGTTTTACCGTATCATGATGGGAATTTAATAAAATGGTGGGCAGGTCTTCCTCAAAGTGATGATTTTTTACCCAAACATTATTGCCTTTGCGATAGGGGCAAATGTGGCATTTTTCAAAAAAATCGAAAAGAATTACTGCGGTGTCCGCTTCTTCGCGCGAGAAGGAGGGCGTGGCAATGAGTTGTTGTAGTAATTGGATGGAATTTTGAATAAGTTGCTGCATCGAGGCTTCGATTTTTGTAAGATTACGACGCTCATTTCGTGCGATTATAACATTAATTGGAACGCGGATGACGCGGATTCAGCGGATTTTCGCAGATTATTTTTAATATCTCCAGAAAAGAAATCCGGGTATATGTAAACCGCGAAGTTAAGTTGTATGGTTGAGTAAAAGTAATGTAGCCTTAAAAGAAATCCGCGCGTATCCGCCCAATCCGCGTCATCCCTGACTGCCGTCAGGCGGGCGCGTTCCAATTGTTGTGTAATGAGTACGTAAGGTGGTTATAAAATTAAGACAAAACAACCACCCCTTCTTGTTCCACTGCTGCTCGCTTTTCTATTCGTTTATCCACTTTTCCGCCGATTCGCAACAGCACAAAAACCAGCAAACTACATATCGCCATCGCACCTGTCATCGGCAAAGCTGTTCCATTGTCAAATGCACTTACTAAACCCGCTACAATTGCTGAAACCACAAATTGCAAAGATCCTAGAAGCGCCGAAGCCGCCCCCGCATTGCGCGAAAAAGGAGCCATCGCCAGTGCGCCGGAATTGGGATATAGAAAACCCAGCATGGACATATACAAGAAAATAAGCGTAATCAACATCGGCAAACCGCCCCAAAACGTGAAGCCATAAACAACCAGCAAAATACCAAAAACGAGTTGCAACGCATTTACAAATTTTACAATTTGAACTGTCGTAAAACGCCGCAACGCCAAGCGATTCAATTGCCCTGACATAATCAGTCCGAACGCATTCGCACTAAAAATAATCCCAAACGTCGCCTCTGGCACTCGATGCAATTCGATAAAAACGAACGGCGACCCAGAAATATAGGCAAACATCCCCGCGCCAGAAAAGCCGCTGACCATTGTATAAATCAAGAATTGCCGATTTTTTATAATTTCAACATATTCTATCAAAACTTTTACCGGCTGTAAAGAAATAGTTGCATCTGGCTGTTTCGTTTCTGGTAGTGCCAAATACATTCCCAATAAAGCCAAAGCTCCAAAAAGGGTTAAAGAAAGAAAAATGGATTGCCAGCCCACACTCGACACTAAAATACCACCCAGCGACGGCGCGATAATTGGTGCAACCCCCATCACCAACATTAGCATCGAAAAGATTTTTGCCATCTCCTCCGGCGGATAGAGGTCGCGCACGACGGCTCTAGATACCACCATTCCTACACTTCCGCCCAATGCCTGCACGAAACGTAGCGCAATCAACGTCTCCACATTCGGCGCAAAAACACAAGCCAGCGATGCCAACATATAAAGTCCCAAACCCACGTACAAAGGTTTTTTACGTCCAAATCGGTCGGTAATCGGACCACTAAATAACTGCCCCAGCGCCAAGCCAACAAAAAAACTGGCTAACGAAAGTTGCACTTCGGCAATGGTCGTTCGTAAATCTTTAGCAATAGCGGGGAAACCCGGCAGGTACATATCTATGGAAAAAGGACCAATCATGGTAAGTGCCCCTAAAATGAGGATGATAAATGTCTGGCTGCGTGGTTGGCTCATGTGGGTGTTGCGGGTTGGTACTTTGCCAAAACATTTTGATAAGGAAAATAGGTTCAAAACCTACTATAAAATGTGTCGTTAAATGTGAATTTGTCCCGTTTTAACTAATCCGCGTCATCCGCGTTCCAATGTTGTATTGAGGGCGCGTTGTAAACGGAAAAATAAGAACCCAATCTAAATATTAATCCGTCGCTCTGATTCATGCTTGATTTTCAATGATTCCGGTAAGGATTGTAAAATTTCTTCTTGTACCGCTTGTAGCAATTTCTGTCTCGGAAACGAATCTAATGCCACCAAACTCACCTGCCGCACGGGCACGGGCGCAGAGAATGATTTCAAGCGCTGGCGATTGGCTTCGGGCATTTTCAAAACTACCAATTCAGGAATAATGGTCAAACCACCATAATTATCCACTAGATTCATCACGGTTTCAAAACTTCCCGCCGCAATTTTAAACCGCCCTTCGGCTTGAAAATCACGCCGAATTTCACACAGATTCAGCACCTGCGAACGAAAACAATGTCCTTCTTCCAATATCCACAAGCGATTCAAATCCAATTCCGTCGGCAGGATGTATTCTTTTTTGTAAATCCGCTCACTATCCGCCACATACGCATAAAAACGTTCCGTAAATAGCGGCAATTCCTGTAAATGTCCTTCCTGCAATGGCGTTACGAGAATGCCCACGTCAATCTGCTCATTTTTCAAATGTTCGGTAATCGTCTGCGTATTCATCTCCTCGATGTGCAATTCCAGTTCGGGATACTGTTCCAACAAGTTTTTTACAAAATAAGGCAGCAAGTACGGCGCTAAAGTTGGGATGATGCCAATATTTAAACGTCCAGTGATGCGCTCGTTCATTTCCTGTACAATTTCATACATTCGGCGCGATTCATTCAAGATTTTTCGGGCTTGTTGAATGAGCGATTCACCAGCTTTCGTAGGCTCCACAGGCTGTCGACTTCGGTCAAATATTTTTACCTGCAATTCCTCTTCCAACTTTTGAATCATCATGCTCAAGGTCGGTTGCGTCACAAAGCACGATTCCGCCGCTCGCGCAAAATGGCGCTGATTGTCAACGGCGACGATGTATTCGAGTTGTTGTAAGTTCATGTAGTACAGCGTTTACGCTGACCTCGTTCCCCAACCTTCAGGTTGGCTGAGTTAGTGTAAAAAATAGTGCAAGTAATAAATCGCATCATCAACAAAATCTATCACAAGATAGAAACTATCAGTTTGATTTATACAATTAAATAAAGTATTTTTGCTGAGCAAATGCTAAAAACAATTCTTTAAAAGATACTCTTCCCAAACAAATAAGCATAAAATACTGGTTTTCAACAGTATACAATTAGTAAAATCAAAACCCGTTAATAATGGAAAACCATACAAGTCCGAGCGCATCAAATGGTGCCAATGTTTATGATGTTAATAATGGAAACGGGGAAAGCAAGTGCCCGTTTACGAGTGGAGCGCTAAAGAAGAGCGCTGGTGGTGGTACGAGAAACCGGGACTGGTGGCCCAATCAGTTGAAATTGAACATCCTCCGTCAACATTCCTCCCTTTCCAATCCAATGGGTGAGGCGTTCAACTACGCCGAGGCGTTCAAGACCCTCGATCTGGCTGCCGTGAAGAAAGACATCTTCGATCTGATGACCACATCTCAAAGCTGGTGGCCCGCTGACTACGGTCATTATGGTCCGTTCTTCATCCGCATGGCTTGGCACAGTGCAGGTACTTACCGCATCGCTGACGGTCGTGGTGGTGCGGGCTTCGGCACTCAGCGCTTTGCGCCACTCAACAGTTGGCCCGACAACGCGAACCTCGACAAGGCTCGCTTGCTGCTTTGGCCCATCAAACAGAAATACGGTAAGAAAATTTCCTGGGCTGACCTGATGATTCTCACCGGCAACTGCGCCCTCGAGTCGATGGGCTTCAAAACCTTCGGTTTTGCTGGCGGACGTGCCGATGTTTGGGAGCCAGCTGAAGACATCTACTGGGGTGCTGAAAAGGAGTGGTTAGGTGACAATCGCTATACGGGCGACCGCCAACTAGAGAATCCGCTTGCCGCCGTTCAGATGGGGCTGATCTATGTGAATCCCGAAGGTCCGAACGGAAATCCTGATCCGCTTGCGGCTGCCCGTGACATTCGGGAAACCTTTGCCCGTATGGCAATGAATGACGAAGAAACGGTGGCACTGATTGCTGGTGGACACACCTTTGGCAAAACCCATGGTGCTGCCGATCCAGGTCAGTACATTGGTGCAGAACCCGCAGGTGCGAGCATTGAGGAGCAAGGACAAGGCTGGAAAAACACATTCGGCAGTGGCAATGCAGGCGACACGATAACCAGCGGTCTGGAGGTAATATGGACTACAACACCAACGAAATGGAGCAACAACTACTTCGAGAACCTGTTCGGCTACGAATGGGAGCTGACTAAGAGCCCGGCTGGTGCGCATCAGTGGCAACCGAAGAATGGCGCAGGTGCAGGTACCGTGCCGGATGCACACGATCTGTCAAAGCGTCATGCACCAATGATGCTTACGACTGACCTCGCCTTGCGGGTGGACCCTGCTTACGAAAAAATTTCAAGACGCTTCTTCGAGAACCCAGATGAGCTTGCAGACGCATTCGCCCGGGCTTGGTTCAAGCTGACCCACCGCGACATGGGTCCACGTGCACGCTACTTGGGACTTGAAGTACCCGCAGAAGAACTGATTTGGCAAGACCCTGTTCCCGCTGTTACGCATGAACTAATTGACAATCAAGACATTGCTACCCTGAAGAATGAGATACTTGCTTCAGGACTGTCTGTGTCCCAACTGGTTTCTACTGCTTGGGCAGCAGCCTCCACTTTTCGTGGTTCCGACAAACGCGGTGGTGCAAATGGCGCACGCATTCGCCTAGCGCCGCAGAAGTATTGGGAAGTAAACAATCCGACTCAACTGACTAAAGTGTTAGACACGCTGGAGGGGATTCAGCATGAGTTTAACAACACTCCGTCTGGCGGTAAGAAAGTTTCGCTCGCCGACTTGATCGTTTTGGGTGGATGTGCAGGCATTGAGCAGGCGGCTAAGAATGCGGGTCATAATGTGACCGTACCCTTTACGCCCGGACGCACCGATGCTTCGCAAGCGCAAACCGATGTGGCATCATTCGCCATTCTCGAACCGGCTGGAGATGGTTTCCGTAACTACTTGAAAGCCCACCACACCGCATCTGCAGAAGAAATGCTGGTGGACAAGGCGCAACTGCTGACGCTGACCGCTCCTGAGATGACAGTGCTCCTTGGCGGTATGCGCGTGCTCAACACCAATTTCGATCAGTCCCAACATGGCGTTTTCACCAAGCGCACGGAAGCACTCACTAACGACTTTTTCGTGAACCTACTCGATTTGGGTACAACATGGAAGGCTGCTTCGGATTCCCAAAATGTGTTTTGGGGGCATGATCGTACGACTGGCGAACTCAAGTGGACCGGCACCCGTGTCGATCTGATTTTTGGTTCCAACTCAGAGCTCCGCGCCCTCGTTGAAGTTTACGGATGTGCGGACTCACAAGAGCAATTTGTGCAGGACTTTGTGGCGACGTGGAACAAGGTGATGAATCTGGATCGCTTTGATCTGGCTTGATTCCAGTGCCCTCTATTGCAGATAAAGAATATGGACAAATGGTAAATTGAATTTACCCTTGAGGTCGGAGGATGTTTTTCCTTCGACCTTTTTTTTACAACTTAAAAGAGGTGTGCCACACCTTGGAAGTGCGGCACACCTTACAGGTTTAAAACCGTTCCACGCTTTTCCAAAATCGCAGCTACATCCCCAATTCTCACTTCTTTCACTCCTTTTTGCAAGGCTTCAAATGCATTATCCAATTTTGGCAGCATTCCATCCGTAATGATACCTTCTGTTTGATAAGTTTGATAAGTTTCCCGATTTAAACTCGAAATCACCGAATTATCATCTGTTGAATTTAATAAAACGCCTGGCTTTTCAAAACAGAAATTCAAGCTAACTGCATAAAATGGCGCAAACGCAATGGCTATTTGAGTGGCAATGGTGTCGGCGTTGGTATTCAGTAATTGTCCATTTCCATTGTGGGTGATGGCGCAAAAAACCGGCGTGAGATTGCCTTCAAGGAAGGTTTGAATGGTAGGCACGTTCACAGCATCCACATCACCGACAAAGCCATAATCCAAGTCTATCATGGGACGTTTGTGCGCTACAATCGTATTCGCATCGGCACCGCTCAAGCCAATTGCATTACAATTTAAAGTCTGTAATTTTGCGACAATCGTTTTGTTGGCAAGTCCAGCGTACACCATCACTGCCACTTCGAGCATAGCTGCGTCCGTGATGCGTCGCCCGTTGACCATTTGCACTGGGATGTTGAGTTGTTTGCTTAGTTCGGAAGCGCGTTTGCCGCCGCCGTGTATGAGGATTTTAAAACCAGCTTGATTTGCAAAAGCTTGCAAGGCTTCGTTCAACAGCGTTTCTTCTTCGATGACTTTACCGCCGATTTTTAGAATGAAAAGTTGTTTCATATTTTACATGATAGCTCTTTTTAGCAGGATGGGACACTGATTTTTTAAGATAAATATAATTCTTTATGATTTCTTAAAATCAGTTAGAAGCTTAAACAATCATAAAAATCAGTGTACATTAAGTTAGGTGGATTGACGACGTTTTTTGTAAGCCTTTGCGCCTAAATACACCAACACTCCAAAAGCCGCCACGCCGCCAAAAAGATACCCATAATTCAACGTCCCCGCCTTGCCGTACACTGCAATAAACGAGATAGATACAAGAAAAAGCGTAGGCACTTCATTGGCAAGCCGGAGTTGAAAAGAACCGAGTTTGCTCGTACCAGTTTCCAATTTGCGCAAAGCGATTTTATTCCAAACGTGAAAAACGGTGAGCAACACCAAGAGCGTGAGTTTGACGTGCATCCAGCCCGGCGTACCAATTTCGGATTTTAAATAATTGGGATATTTGGAATCAAAATAAGGCAACAATATCATACCGATACCTGCCGTCCAAGTGAGCATCATGGCAGGATTCATAATGGCTTTGTAGAGCCGATGCGCCATTGCACCAAAGTTTTGTTTTAGAATATCGCGTTCGGGTTGAGATTTGTCATTTGCATCCACGTAATTGACCAACAAACGTCCGTAGAAAAAAATGGCAGCAAACCAAGCGACGAAACCTACTACGTGTACGGCTTTGAAAAGGGATAGGAGCATGATTATATTTTTTGGTAAAGATAGTATTTGATGTTGGGTATTAGGTATCGGGTATTGGGTATTTGGTAGTAAGAATTGATTTAGAGCTTGGTCTTTTAGTATTTATCACGATTCGTCGTGTAGACGATGTATTGAAACTGTGAACACTCCTATTTTTGAATAAAATTAGCTGCCGATTATTTACAAGAGCATCCTAATAATTGATTTTAATTTCATGAATATCTAACGTTATCCGAATGACAAATTTTGACTTTCAAGAAAAAGTAACAGAAAAGAGTTTTGAGCTGCCGGTAGTCGTGGATTTCTGGGCATCTTGGTGTGGTCCGTGCCGAATATTGAGTCCTATTTTGGAAAAATTAGCCGAACAGCACAGCGGTGATTGGAGGCTGGTAAAAGTGAATACGGAAGAAGCGCAGGAATTGGCAGAACGATATAATATTACAAGTATTCCTACTGTAAAAATATTTTACAGAGGAGAAATCATAGCAGATTTGATGGGTGCTTATCCACACGCGGTGGTGGAACGCTGGCTGGAGGAATTTCTACCCAAAGATGTGAGCTACAAAACAAATAATGAGCCGGATGCCGCTACAAATGAACTCAAAGAGACCCTCCATCATTAAATCGCCTATCATATCAGACACATACCTACCGAAAGCATTTGTGCTTTCGGTAGGTTGAGGTTGATTAAAGTTAGACCCCATATTTACAGCGACTTAAACCACTCCTGAAATTTATCGCCCAGCAGCGGCACTTGCTTTTGTTCGCTTTGAATCGCACTTATTAAACCTAAAATCCACAACACCAGGGTAAGCAACAAGCCCGCAAAGCCTCCAATCCAACCTACAAAAGGCACAATAAAAGCCATTCTGGACACCACGCCCAATAGAAAAATACCCAATGCCTGCCGCACATGAAAAGAGCCGAGACTCGTTTTTGGGTTATTCAAAACAAGTGCTACTATCGTACCCACGATGGTAAGATATGCTACGATGCTCACTACTTTTGGGTCAGTGCCCGTAGTGGGGGTTGGCGTTGGGTTATCGTAATCTCGATTATTATAATCTTCCATAAAAACCTATTTTTTGAATGAATAATACTACTAAAATAGGGAATTGTATCTTGAAGTTCATCTAATTTGGTTGAAACGTCCTTTCAAAGGCATCAATCAGGAGAAATACTCGACAAAAGTGTAATTGGTGATTTGTGATTTGGCGCTTGTTACTTGATCTCCCGCTCCCGACAGCCATCGGGATCGTAGATACCGCAGCGTTTTTATTTTCCTGGTCACTGAGGTGCTTGTGCACCCTATAACCCCATCACCCTATAACCCCAACTTGTCCCGCACGGCGGGATTACC
Source organism: uncultured Saprospiraceae bacterium (assembly GCA_964549655.1). Taxonomy (GTDB): domain Bacteria; phylum Bacteroidota; class Bacteroidia; order Chitinophagales; family Saprospiraceae; genus JADJNW01. The sequence continues at coordinate 1,067 of CAZJXN010000176.1, read as the reverse complement.
CAATCACCCGTTTATTCAAAGTCCCTTCACACTCATTCCGCCATCCACCATCAGATTTTGTCCAGTGATGTACGATGATTTATCCATTGCCAAAAATGCGATGACGCTGGCTATTTCTTCGGCTTGTGCGACTCTGCCGATGGGTGTACGTGCGACGATGGAGTCTAAACGTTCAGGATTGCCTAAAACCGTTTTTGTCAGCGGCGTTTCGGTAAACCACGGGGAGACAGCATTCACGCGGATGCCATATTTTGCCCACTCGGCGGCGAGGTTGCGCGAGAGTTGGATTTCAGCAGCTTTGGTCATGCCATACGGTGAGCCAGTGGTCACGTCCATCACGCCTGCTACCGACGCGACGTTGATAATAGAAGCATTGCCGGTATGCACCAGACACGGAAAAAGCGAGCGGCACAATTCAAACACGCTAAAAAGATTGGTTTCAAATAGAGAACGCATCTCCTCCGAGGTGTAATCCATCGTCGTCTTGCGGCGATTGGTGCCTACATTATTGACTAAAATATCCAAGCTATTCCACAAGTCAGCCACTTTATTTACAATGGATTTTCGACCTTCTTCCGTCGTCACATCAGCTACAAGACCGTGCAAAGGTTGATCGGAATAGGCTTCCAATGCTTTTTTCAAGTCGTCTTCGCCCCGCGCTACGATGAGTACTTCTGCGCCCAGTGCCAACAATTCATCGGCAGTTGCTAAGCCTATGCCTTTGGAGCCGCCCGTGATGAGGGCTTTTTTATTTTGTAAAGTCCAATTTGTAGTCATGTGTTTGGTAAAGTTAGTTTTTCTATGGAGGAGATGAATTCGTTTACTGGTTCGATGAGGGGTTCTATTTCAGCTTGTGTAAATTGCTTAAAATCTTCATAATCAGCATCTTGTCGAAACAAAAAAAGATTATTGTATAAATCACCTTGTGCAGCAGACAATTTTTTAGACTGAATCAGTGCCAAATTAAAAGCTGCTTTTAAACCCTTATGAGTAGCAGATTGTATATCATTTAGTAACTACTCAGGTACTCATTATTTTTTAAATAACTGATAATCAATTATTTGCAA
>CAZJXN010000175.1:0-10614 GCA_964549655.1 uncultured Saprospiraceae bacterium | reverse complement strand
TTTAAATGAAAGTTAGTGTGAAAAGTCACTATACAACTTCTTTTTTACACATAAAATTTTACATCTAAAGCAACAAATTGCTGTCCTACTTGTACCCTACAATAAAGGCTGTAAAACGAGTTTTTGTTTATAGAATAGTTTGGCGCATTTCTAAAATGTATGTGCCAAACTTATTAGCGTAAGTAACAACATGAAAGATACCTTCCTCATTGACGCAGTGCGAACCCCGATTGGAAAATTTGCAGGCACACTCGCGCCTGTGCGTACGGACGACCTCGCCGCTTTTGTAATCCAACAATTGGTAGAACGCTATGCCGATATTCCAAAAGAAGTATATGACGATGTCATTTTGGGCTGTGCGAATCAAGCGGGTGAAGATAATCGAAATGTGGCACGAATGGCGCTGTTGCTGGCGGGATTGCCCTACTCCGTACCGGGTGAAACGGTCAATCGGCTGTGTGCGTCTGGGATGTCGGCGGTGATTCAAGCGCATCGGGCGATACAGGCGGGGGATGGCGAACTGTTTATAGCTGGAGGCGTGGAAAATATGACGCGCGGTCCGTGGGTAATTTCTAAAAGTGCAAAACCGTTTGGGAATGAGGCACAAATGTATGATTCGAGCTTCGGCTGGCGCTTTGTCAATCCGAAAATGAAAGCCTTGTACGGCACAGACGCGATGGGCGAAACCGCAGAAAATCTAGCAGATATGTATAAAATCAGTCGGGAACACCAAGACTTATTCGCCTTTCATTCGCAACAAAAAGCAGCACGCGCGCAGCAAAATGGTAGATTCTTAAAAGAAATTATACCCATTCCGATTCCACAAACAAAAGGTGAACCTATATTTTTTAATCAAGATGAATTTGTAAAACCAGACACAACTTTAGACATTTTAGCCAAATTAAAACCCGCTTTTCGCAAAGAAAATGGCACGGTCACAGCAGGTAACGCCGCAGGTTTGAATGATGGCGCAGCCGCAATGCTCGTCGCTTCTGAATATGCAGTTAAAAATTACAATTTAAAACCGCTGGCGAAAATAATCTCTTCAGCGGTAGTAGGCGTAGCGCCAAGAATCATGGGCATTGGACCCGTATTTGCTTCGCAAAAAGCATTGCAAAAAGCCAATTTGACACTCGACCAAATAGACATTATTGAAATCAATGAAGCGTTCGCGGCGCAAGTGCTGGCGTGTACGCGAGAGTTGGGTTTGGAAGATATGGACGAACGCATCAATCCGAACGGCGGCGCGATTGCGCTTGGGCATCCGCTGGGCATGAGTGGCACGCGCATTCTACACACGGCAGCTTTGGAATTGCAACAACAAAATAAACGCTATGCGCTCGTGACCATGTGTATCGGGGTGGGGCAAGGGTACGCGGTCGTTTTAGAGAATGAATAATGAGTGGTGATTTGTGAATAGTGAATAGTGAATAGTGGATAGTGAATAGTGAATAGTGATTTGTGAATAGTGAATAGTGAATAGTGATTTGTGAGGCATCACCAATGACCCCTCACCAATTACCCCTCACAAATCACTACTCACCTCTCACAAATCACTTAATACTGGAAAGCAACATTCCTTTTTCTTCATCTATGACGATGACTTGTTGGCGTTTTTCGCTGCCGTTTTTTACCACGAGGAGGTATTTTCCAGCTTTCAACTCGTTCAAATTCAATTTGGCACGGTAGCCGTTGTGCTTGGTTACTACATTTTGAAAATAGGTCGTAGCACCATCTAAGCTTTGAATGGAAATGTCGGTGCGTAGTTTTTGTAGATTGACCAGTCTGAGTTCCACCGTTTTTTTGTCAACGACAGTGATAGATACTTTTACTTTGTTAGGATTGGGTGGAGTGGTTGCAAAAATAGCAGTCGAAAAGGATAGGCATAATGCCAGTGCTACCATTAGGTACTTCATAAGAGTCGGGTTAATTTTGTTTTTTAAAAAGTGATTTCTTACAATAGTAAAGATGAAAGGATTTGTAAAGGGTTGCAAAAAATGTGGATAGGAAGGGATATTTTTTCGATGAACGGTAGATAAAGTGATGGACCCTTTTATAATTTACTATTGACCACCACTTAGTAAAAGTCAAAATTTAAAATATAAAAGTGCGCATGGCTTCCCATTTCAATTTTGTAATCGAGAAGTTTATTTTTTAACCATTACTTGATTTTCAATGTTTTGCGAACTGCCAACTGCTTACTGTAAACTGCCTACTTACTTATCTTACACTGAACTTGTTTAAAATGATGAAAATATAGAATATGTTTTCCGAATGGGTACTAACAAAGTCGTAAGTATCAAGCCAACAATAACTTTAACCACAAAGGGCACAAGGATTTTCACCATGTTCACAAGGAACACTTTGTGCGCCTTGTGTAGCACTTTGTGAGCCTTGTGGTTAAATGAGAGAACGCAGAGCCGAGCTATTCCATTCATGTTAGATAAGATCTTCAATTTTAAACAAGTTCACTGTATTTAATGCATTACAAACCAAACAAGTCAATAAAAATTAGGGCACTTCCAAAAAAAACACCTTAAAATTCACCACTCGTGTCGCATATTTGTTGTATTAAAATTGAAAACCCAAGCGGCTATAAAAATCTATGCAAAACAACATCTTGAAAACACACCACTTTCCCCATCCAGCAGTAATCACGCTATTCCTATTGCTTTTACAGGCCTGTGCCAGTTTCGACCTGCAATACTCCGAAGAAGATAATTTTATAAAAGTAAGAGAAGTGAAGCCCGCCGGCAAAATCACGCACACCATGTTTCTCATCGGCGATGCAGGCAATGCCGCGCCGGGTAGCGTTCCACCGGCGTTAAAATTGTTGAATGATAAGTTAAAAGCGTTTCCCAATCCAAAAGAAGGGACCGTCGTCTTTTTGGGGGATAATTTGTATCCGAATGGCTTTGCGCCCAAGCGAGCAGTGGCAGAGCGCGAAGTAGACGAGTACAAAATGAAAGCGCAATTGGATGCGGTGAAAGATTTTCAAGGTAAAATATTTTTCATAGCCGGCAATCACGACTGGTACAACTGGGGTATTGAAGGATTGAAGCGACAGCGCAATTTTGTAGAAGATTATTTGGGTCGAAAGGATGTATTATTACCAAAACCGGGCTGCGGCGACCCCGTCACCATTGACTTGACGGATAATTTGGTTTTAATTTTACTCGATTCTGAATGGTGGCTCGAAGATTGGCGCGGACACACAGAAATAAACGACGGCTGCGAAGTGAAAAGTCGCAAATCTTTCCAACTGTTATTTGAAGAAGCCATTAAAAGTAATCGCGACAAGAACATCGTCATCGCATTGCACCATCCACTTTACACCTACGGTTCGCACGGTGGGCAATTTACAGCAAATGACCATTTTTTTCCGCTGGCGGCGGTGCGTAAAAAACTGCGCGTTCCCTTGCCAGGCATCGGCTCCGTTTATCCGTTTATGCGCTCGGCTATTGGCTCTCGGCAGGATTTGGCGTTTCCTGAGTATAAATCTTTAAAAAAAGCACTGATTGACGCGGCGCGTAAAAATGGCAATTTCATCTTCGCTTCCGGTCATGAGCATACTTTACAGTACATTGAGCAAGACGATCAATCTTTTATTGTGAGCGGTTCTGGTTCCAAACTCAGTCCCGTGCGCCTCGGCAATGGCTCCAAATTTGCATACGGTTATTATGGTTTTGCACAACTTGATTTTTATGATACAGGTGCAGTCTGGCTCACCTTTTGGACACCCGAAGGCGATGACCCGAACGGACGATTGATTTACAAAAAACAAATTAAAGAAGCCTTGCCTAAACCCGTGGAACTACCGCGCGATAGTTTTGCAGAATACTTGAGTGAAAAAAAAGAAGTAACCAAAGCATTGAGTGAATATGATTTTGAAAAAGGTCCCATTTGGCGATTGCTGTGGGGCGAGCATTATAGAAAAGCGTACGCCACGCCTTTACCCTTAAATGTGCTGGACTTGTCAAAATATGAGGGCGGATTGAAACCTAAAAAAATCGGCGGCGGCAACCAAACTAATTCCTTGCGACTGGAAGACAAGCAAAAGCGCGAGTACGCGATTCGTTCCCTCGATAAAGATGCAACCCGCACCGTGCCATTCCCATTTAATGAATCGTTTGTCACCGAGATTATACAAGACAATTTTAGTGCTACGCATCCTTTAGCGGCGTTGCCAGTAGCGGAACTCTCCAAAGTAGTAGGCATTTATCATACCGACCCTAAAATTTATTATGTACCCAAACAGCCCGCATTGGGGCGGCACAATGAAGCTTTTGGTGGAAGTATGTACCAGTTGGAAGAAAGACCGGACGGCGATTGGAGTGCAGCCCCCAATTTTGGTAATGCCAAAGATTTTAAAAGTACGGTAGATGTCATTGACGAACGTACGAAAGACCACGACGTTCGCATTGACAATCAAATGGTGATACGCGCTCGAATGTTCGATTTGCTCATCGGCGATTGGGACCGGCACGACGACCAGTGGCGCTGGGCAGAATCTAAAAAAGACGGTAAAAAATTCTATCAGCCCATTCCGCGCGACCGAGACCAGGCATTCAGCAAATACGATGGCTTGCTGGTTCGTATCATCCGAGATTTTACACCTGGTACGCGGCATTTTCAACCTTATAAACCCAATATCAAAAAAATACAGTGGACGAGCTATGATGCGCGTTATTTCGACCCTACTTTTCTCACCGTTTTAGAATGGAAACACTGGGAACCGGAGGTGCGCTTATTGCAAACCAAACTGACCGATACCATCATTGAAAAAGCATTTCGAGAAACTTTTCCACCTGCTATTTTTGCTTTGGATGCCGAATATATTATCAAAACGATGAAAACCCGCCGCGATGATTTAATGTCCATTGCCCGCCGACATTATGAATTTATCAATCGGAAAGTGGACGTGGTGGGTACTGAAAAACGTGAATATTTTGACATCGTGCGCATCAATAATGACAGTACGCGTGTGACCGTTTTTGGTATGAATAAAGAAGGCGACCGCAAAGATACTCTGTATAAACGTACTTTTTTAAACGATGAAACCTACGAGATTCGGATTTATGGTTTGGACGACGACGATGTTTTCAACGTGACTGGTACGACCGATAAGAGTCCACTGATACGCCTCACTGGTGGCTTGGGTAAAGACGTGTTTTATGACCAGTCCAACGTGCGCACGCAGGGGAAAAGAACAATTGTATACGATGCTGAGGATGAAGAGAATAAGCTAAATGTAGGAAGTGAAACCAAGCAACGCATCAGCGACGACCCCGTGATGAATACGTACAATCGAAAAGCGCCGGATTACGAATTCGACTATGCTTTCCGAACGCCTTATGTAAACGTGAATCCCGACGATGGCTTATTACTTGGCGTTCAGGGACAATTGGTTACGTATGGTTTTAAAAAATCACCTTATTCTACCAAAAATTCACTTTCCCTTCGGTATGCACTGGAAACTTCGGGTTGGTCATTGGGCTATAATAGTGAGTTTATTAATATTTTTGACCGATGGGATATGCAGTTGGATGCGCAATACAATACGCCTTTGTACGCCATCAATTTCTACGGCTTTGGCAATGAAACACCAGATTATGAGCAGACCCTGCCAAGTGATTCCGACGAAGAAGAGGAAATAGCCGAAAATTATGTGCGCGTGCGGCAGCGACTTTTGCAAATCAAACCAGCACTCTTACGGCGGGCAAGTAATGGCGTTTCATGGTCGGTAGGACCTACGTTTGAATCCATCCGCATTGCTCGAACCCAAGGACGAATTGTAGATGCCATTGGTGACGATTTGAATCCAGCATTATTTAATGGCTTGGAGTTTTTGGGAGCGCAAGCGCAATTAAACGCGCAGAGTTTGGATAATTCCGCGTTTCCTACGCGGGGTTTTGGTTTCAATATTGATACCGGTTGGAAGTTGCAATTGGACAATAAAGAGAAAAATTTCCCTTATTTGCGGTCTTCCTTCACGGTCTATCAGCGGCTCGTGACCAATGGGCAACTCGTACTGGCGTCCCGCGTAGGCGTGGCGCACAATTTTAATAATGATTTTGAATTTTTTCAAGGGGCTACGCTCGGCGGGGGCGTGATGGACAATGCCAATTTTCGGGGCGTACGTCGGGAGCGTTTTACAGGACAAACTTCGTTTTATCACAATACTGATTTTCGTTTGAAATTCTTACAATCTGCCAATCGGGCGATTCCTTTTTCAATGGGGATTTTTGCCGGTTTTGATAACGGGCGCGTGTGGGTGAAAGACGACAAGTCCAAAGTGTGGCATTATGCGTATGGCGGCGGCTTGTTTGTAGCGCCCTTTAATATAGTGACCGTGCAAGCGAGTTTTTTCCGAAGTGACGACAATCAGAATCGGGTTACGCTGGGCGGCGGGTTCTTTTTTTGAAAGAGGATAGGAAAATGGGAGGATAGGAAGATAGGAACACTTAAAACGCTGAATTTCAAAATAATTGAATAAGGCGATTTGTCTTGTAGAGACAACATATTGGCAATACAGCAAATCGCGGTGCGCTGGTGTGCCGTAGTTACACTATACACGTTGTACGCGGCTGCCGATTCCGCTCAACTGGGGCGGCATCCCGACGTGTCGGGGCGACACACGAATCGCTGGAAAACATTTGTTTCTACCACAAATTACCGATTTGTTCATCCTATTTTCGTTTTTAGTTCACTCAAAAACAGGAATACTACGGCTCTTTTTTTCCATCATTCCTTTTTACCACTACCTATTTTTTAACCGTTACTCCATTAAAAATCAACCCATAGCAGTAAATTATAAAAATCATAATGGAGCCTACAACTTTTCTTCTGTAACAATTGTAGCAATAAGAATGGTAGAGAAGATTTATATCAAAAATATGGTTTGCGACCGCTGCATTCGGGCGGTGGTGGATTTGTTGGATGATTTGAATATTGCCCATGAAGCCGTAATATTGGGTGAAGTGGAATTGAAAAAGGAGCTTACAACAGCGCAAAAAGTGCACCTGCAAGCACGGCTGTCAGATTTAGGATTTGAATTGATAGACGACCGTAAGTCACAATTGATCGAGCAAATTAAAGTGCTTTTGGTGCAACAGGTACAAAATTCCGAAGGCGAGCCACGCGAAAATTTATCCGATTATCTCACTCAAAATCTCCATCACGATTATTCTTACCTGAGCAATTTCTTTTCTGCCGTAGAAGGCATTACGATTGAAAAATATTTCATCGCTTTAAAAATTGAAAAAGCCAAAGAATTGCTGGTCTATGGCGAGCTTTCCTTGTCGGAAATCGCCTACCGCATGGGGTACAGCAGCGTTGCACATTTGAGTAGTCAGTTTAAAAAAGTGACCCGATTGACACCCAGCCGTTTTAAACAAATAAAAAGCGCCGCCAAAAGAGTACCCATAGACGAAGTAGGGAAAGAACCGTAAATTATATAAATCCTTTCCAAAATTGTGTAACGCTTGATGCTTGCGATGCCCGTAACTTTGTATCACAAAAAAGAGATACAAGTGATGGCTACTACGCAAATGACCAATATAAAAACAATTAAAAAAACCTTACCAGTAACGGGCATGAGCTGTGCCGCGTGTGCCGGGAGTGTAGAAAGCATTTTACAAGCCCAGCCCGGTATTGTGAATGCCGCCGTGAATTTTGCAGGCTCCACCGTTGCCGTCGAATATGCACCCAATGAAATCTCACCTGACCAACTGAAAGCTGCCGTTCAATCCATTGGTTACGACCTGATTATTGAAGAAGGCGAAGACGTTGCCGAACAGTTGGAGGAAATTCAAACCAACAAACTGCATACGCTTCGGCAAAAGACGCTTTGGGCAGCGATCCTTTCCGCTCCGATTGTCATTATTGGAATGTTTTTTATGGAAATGCCTTACGCCAATTGGATTATGTGGGCACTTTCCACGCCGGTTATTCTCTTTTTTGGCAGGCAATTTTTTATCAACGCCTGGAAACAAGCCCAGCATCGCAAAGCCAATATGGATACGCTGGTAGCACTTAGCACTGGTATCGCCTATTTATTTAGCGTTTTCAATACGATTTATCCGGCTTTCTGGCACAGTCGAGGTTTACACGCACATACCTATTTTGAAGCGGCGGCAGTTATCATCGCTTTTATTTTGCTTGGTAAATTATTAGAAGAAAATGCCAAATCGAACACGTCTTCGGCGATTAAAAAACTGATTGGCTTACAACCCAAAACCGTTATCCGCTTTAATTTGGATGGAAGTGAATCCGTTATTCCAATCAGTCAGGTCAAGCCAAATGATATTTTGTTGGTAAAACCCGGCGAGAAAATTCCGGTGGACGGTGCGGTTTCCGAAGGTGCTTCATTTGTGGATGAAAGTATGATTAGCGGCGAGCCGATTCCGGTGGAGAAGCAAAAAGGAGCAGCTGTATTTGCCGGTACAGTCAATCAAAAAGGGAGTTTCCGCTTGATCGCTCAAAAAGTAGGCGGCGATACCGTGCTAGCGCAAATCATCAAAATGGTGCAAGAAGCCCAAGGCAGCAAAGCGCCTATTCAAAAAATGGTGGATAAAATTGCAGGCATTTTTGTGCCGGTGGTGATAAGTTTGGCAATTCTGAGTTTCGTTGGCTGGCTTATTTTTGGCGGCGAAAATGGCTTCACGCAAGGCTTGCTGGCACTCGTCACCGTGCTGGTGATTGCCTGCCCGTGTGCGCTTGGACTGGCGACTCCGACTGCCATTATGGTGGGGATGGGAAAAGGTGCTGAAAATGGGATTCTCATCAAAGATGCAGAAAGTCTGGAGTTGGCTTACAAAATAAATGCAATCATTCTGGATAAAACGGGCACAATTACCGAAGGAAAACCGGCGGTGACGGATTTTATTTGGAATGAGGTTGAGACTGAGGCTGAGATTGAGGATGAGACTGAGGTTGAGACTGAGATTGAGGATACCACTAAAACACAATTATCGGCAATTTTGCTGGCAATGGAAAATCAGTCAGAGCATCCACTCGGCGAAGCGGTCGTCCAACATTTAAAAACGAAAAACCTGCCAACGATTCGTTTCAATCATTTTGAAAGTATCACCGGCAGGGGCTTGGAAGCAAGTGTGCACGAACACGCGTATTTGGTTGGAAATCAAGCGTTTTTGAAAGAAAAGAATATAGCGATTCCGAATAATTTGATAGAAAAAGCAAACAGTTTAGAACGCGAAGCGAAAACCGTTATTTGGTTTGCAGCCGATGGGAAAGTGGCAAGCATCATCGCTATTGCGGACAAAATCAAAACGACTTCCGCAGCAGCCATTACCCAGCTCCAAAAAATGGGCATCACCACCTATATGCTCACCGGCGACAACGCCCAAACCGCACAAGCAGTGGCTGCAAAAGTAGGTTTACAACATTTCAAAGCCGAAGTGTTACCCTCTGATAAAGCAGCTTTTGTGAAAGCATTGCAGCAACAAGGTAAAGTGGTGGCGATGGTCGGCGATGGTATCAACGACAGTCAGGCATTGGCGCAGGCGGACGTGAGCATTGCAATGGGTGGAGGCTCCGATATTGCGATGGATGTAGCTAAAATGACCTTGATTTCTTCCGATTTGCTGCATATTCCCAAAGCCATTCGACTGTCCAAACACACCGTGCGGCTTATCCGCCAAAACCTGTTCTGGGCATTTATTTACAACATCGTTGGGATTCCGATTGCGGCGGGGTTACTCTATCCTTTCACAGGATTTCTGCTCAACCCCATGATTGCTGGCGCAGCAATGGCGCTTAGTTCGGTATCGGTGGTAAGCAATAGCCTGCGGCTGAAATTTCAAAAACTGGACTAATCCAAAAATTATGTAAAACAAGCTGTGAATTGTATAAGACTTTAGAAATGTAATTAGCACAAATTTGTATCATAAAAAAATAATAAAAAATGGAAAATACTTTAAAGTTTAAAACGAACATTAACTGTGGCGGTTGCGTTGCAAAAGTAACGCCTTTTTTGAATGAAGCGGAAGGCGTGTGCCACTGGGAAGTAGATACCACAAATGCAGCTAAAATTCTGACTGTTCATTCGGAAGGCATTACGGAAGCGGAAGTCATCGCAACGGTAAAGGAAGCAGGCTTCAAAGCGGAAACATTGAATATTGGAGTGCAGCAATAGTGCCGCCTATTTATTTTAGAAATTGGTTCAAGTCTTCAGACTTGAACCAAATATCCAAAGAATAATTTTTTTATAGAATCTTCGAAAAACCAAAAACATGAAAAAATTAGAAAACAAAATAGCAATTATTACCGGTGGTGCTGGTAGTATTGGAAAAACAACCGCTAAATTATTTTTAGAGGAAGGTGCAAAAGTAATGTTGGTTGACCTTTCTGAAGACACATTGAAAAAAGCTGTACAAGAGTTAAAAAGTGAAAACGTAAAATATTGTGTTGCTGATGTTTCAAAAGCAGTTGATGTACAGCATTATATTAACGAAACAATTAAGGTATTTGGAAAAATTGATGTCTTTTTTAACAATGCTGGCATTGAGGGTGTAGTAAAACCAATTACCGAGTATCCTGAAGAAATGTTTGACAAAGTGATTGCGGTTAATGTAAGAGGTGTTTGGTTGGGTA
>CAZJXN010000174.1:4729-10706 GCA_964549655.1 uncultured Saprospiraceae bacterium | reverse complement strand
TCACATTTCACATTTCACTTAAAAATATGAATCGTAGAAACTTTGTACAAACCTTCGGCACGGGTGCCTTACTCACGGGCGTAGGCGCACTGCCCCTTCGAGCGTTGGCGGCGGAACCCGAAATTCTTCGCCTTACCATTCTACATACCAATGACGTACACAGTCGCATTGATCCGTTTCCGATGGACGGCAGTCGCAATCAGGGCGCGGGCGGTGCTGCCAGACGAGCGGCAATGATTAAGCGCATTCGGCAAGAGCAAAAGCACGTATTGCTGTTGGACGCGGGTGATATTTTTCAAGGCACGCCATATTTTAATTTGTATGGTGGAGAATTGGAATTGAAACTCATGTCCGAAATGGGTTATGATGCGGCTACGATTGGCAATCACGATTTTGACGCAGGAATTGACGGGTTGTACAAACAACTGCCCAACGCTAATTTTCCACTTATCAATGGCAATTACGATTTTTCAAATACGGTGATGAATGGCAAAGTCATTCCTTATAAAATTTTCAAAAAAGACCAGATTAAAATTGGAGTACTTGGGGTGGGTATTGAATTGGACGGCTTAGTACCAAAAACTTTATACAAAGAAACGCGCTATCTCGACCCCATCGCCAACGCCAATAAATACGCGGCTATTCTAAAAAAAGAGGAGAAATGTGACTACGTGATTTGTTTGTCGCATTTGGGGTATAAATATCAAGATAACACCGTGTCAGACATTGTATTAGCGAAAAGCAGCCGCGATATTGACCTGATTATTGGTGGGCATACGCACACTTTTTTGGATGAACCAATTGTAGAAACGAACGTTGAAGGAAGCCAAGTGTTGATTAATCAGGTCGGTTGGGCGGGTATTATTTTGGGTAGATTAGATGTATTTTTTGAGCGAAATCGCAAGGGAAAATGTGTAAGTTGCCAGAATATATTAGTTAATAAAGCACAGTCGAAATAGTAGCAGCAAAAAATTGACAGTTTTAAACTAATTTTGTAATCATTTGACTGTCATATTTTTACAAATAAAATAATTTATCCCTTATATGAGTACGTTACATTTACTTAACATTGAAAAGCTTTACACACTTGTGAAATAAGTAAAAAAAATATCTTTGAATTTGGTCGAAAAGCCATTCAAGATTAGATTTTTTTTCTCAACTTTGTAGTCCTTCGCTTTTCTGAAAAAAGCAACTCGGGATTGGGGCTCCTATCAACACCAACGCAGCGATGCGTATTAGTTTAGTTTACTGATACTTCCAAAATTACGCAGGGCGCAGGGGTAAGCCTATTTTATTTATTTAATATTTGTCAATTTGCCTGAAGAATGATGAGAGATCATGCTACAGTATGGGATAGCTGTCTGCTGACAATCCGGAAGGTTGTAAATCCGCAGAGCTACAAAACTTGGTTCGAACCGATTAGACCGGTTCGTTTGGACAATAATGCACTTACGATTCAGGTACCCAGTATTATTTTTTACGAGTGGCTGGAAGAGCATTTTGTAGACGTATTAAAGACGACGATTCGCAAGGAATTGGGCGACAAAGGACGGTTGGAATACCAGATTCTCACTGCTGCCTCGCGCGAATTTGCCCGTCAAAATGGTAACGGACACTACCACCACCACAATGGAAATGGAAGTGCAAGTAATGCTCGTACTACCGAGGCTTATGCGCCCGGAATGGTAGATGCAGAGCATATCAAAAACCCATTCGTCATCCCCGGCATCCGAAAAAATAGAGTGGACCCGCAGTTGAATTCTAATTATGATTTCACGACTTATATTGAAGGAGATTGCAATCGCTTGGCGCGTTCGGCAGGTCAAGCCATTGCGAAAAAACCTGGTGGCACGTCCTTTAATCCGCTATTCGTCTATGGTGATACTGGTCTTGGTAAAACCCATTTGGTGCATGCCATCGGTAATGAAGTACTCAAGCGCTTTCCTGATAAAACCGTATTATATGTCACATCCGATAGTTTTACCAATCAATTTATACAATCGCTGAAAAATAATGCAGTGAATGATTTCGTCAATTTTTATCAATTGATTGACGTATTAATGATAGACGATATTCAATTTTTATCGAATAAGCAAAAAACGCAAGATATATTCTTTCAGATTTTCAATCAATTACATCAAAGTGGTAAGCAAGTGATTTTAACCTCCGACCGTCCTCCGAAAGACTTGGAAGGCATTGAAGAACGCTTGATTTCTCGCTTCAAATGGGGTTTATCCGCCGACCTGCAAGTACCTGATTTGGAAACGCGCATCGCCATTATGGAGACCAAAATGGGGCAGGAGGGCGTTGAGATTCCAGCCAATGTAGTAGAATATATTTGTTATAATATTCAAAATAACATCCGAGAACTGGAAGGCGTGTTGATTTCATTGGTCGCGCAATCCTCTCTGAATGACCGTGAAATTGATATGGATTTGGCAAAAGAGGTGATTAAAAACTTCGTTTCCCAAATTAATAAAGAAATCACGCTGGAATTCATCCAGAAGCTGGTAGCAGGACATTTTAATGTACCGGTTGATAAATTACAAGCAAAAACCCGCAAGCGCTCCATCGTCATCGCTCGACAATTATCCATGTATTTATCCAAAAATCTGACCGATAAATCCTTAAAAGCAATAGGCGAAATGTTTGGCGGACGCGACCACAGCACCGTCATTTACTCTTGTCGAACTGTGCAGGATTTGATGGAAACCGATGTTGTTTTTAAAGATACCGTTGCAGAGTTGGAAAAGAAAATCAAGATGAGCCTGAATGAGAAGTAAGGAGAATAAGAGGATGGGAAGATAGGAGGATATTAGAAGATTTGAAGCAAGTGGAACTTTTTCTTGAAAATTACACTTTGATAAACAGGTCGTAAGTTTTATTTTCTAAAAAGAAGTTCAGTAGCCTTGCATATTAGAATGCGTTTCTCTACATTTGCACTCGCTTAAATGAAAGCGCAAGAAAAACAGTCGGTGAGATGGGTGAGCGGCTTAAACTAACAGTTTGCTAAACTGTCGTACTGGAAACGGTACCGCGGGTTCGAATCCCGCTCTCACCGCCACTTAAAATGTGAAATAAGAAAATTGAAATGTGAAATTGCGCGATAGCGTTTTCAGATCTCAAATTTCTTGTTACCTCGGGGCGTAGCGCAGTCCGGTCAGCGCATCCCGATGGGTCGGGAGGGTCGAGTGTTCGAATCCCTCCGATGCCAAGTAAATCTCAAAACCGGAAGATATATTCGGGGCGTAGCGCAGTCCGGTTAGCGCACCTGCTTTGGGAGCAGGGGGTCGAGAGTTCGAATCCCTCCGCCCCGACACTGAAAATCAAGCACTTACGACTTAAATGTTGTAGGTGCTTTTTTATTTTCAAACCATTTTCAAACGAAAAGTGAGTTGATATGATTCCATATGAGATTTCTTCTCCTCTTTTAATTTGTAATTTCTTCACTTCAGATTCAAATTTTGTTAGCGAAGGTATCACTTTTGGGCAATGATAAAATGAAGGTTTAAGGGAGTCTTCCCTCCCATGTATTTTTGTTCAACTTCCGAAAAGCCATATTTAATCAACCTTGACTTAATATATTTCGGATTAAGTTCTCCACCAATAACCATCATTAGTTGGCCATCCGGTCGTAAAACTTTCTTCGCGTTTGAAATGACATTTCTCAAAAACAGCTTTTCAGGATCACACACGGACCTTTTCCAAATTGCGTCAGTATTGCAGTCAAAAAAAGGAGGATTGAAGAAGATGTAATCAAATAAGTTAGGAAGGTCCGGTAGGCTATTCCTTTGTTGTACTTCAAAAATATTTGCTGTTAAATCCAAGCGAGCCAAATTTTCCTTTGTAGTCTCAACTGCTTGGTCGTTTATATCAAAACTATACACAAAACTTGCTCCTGCTTTTAGTGCAGCAATAGATAAGATACCGCTGCCGCAACCGGCATCTAACACTTTTTTACCCGTGAGGTCTAATTTTAAAATCTCTTCGGCAAATAACTTGCTGGAGGTGGCAATATTAGGATTAAAAACGGGTGGCTTTACCAGGAATTGGTACCCAGCAAATTTAAAATAATCTACCGTTTTTTGCTTTTCATGCTCGTCAATAATCCAATCAATGTAAGGCTGGTAGTGCAATTGTTTTTGTTGAATCGTCATTTATAATGATTTGCCTCTAATTCCCTAATGGCAGGGTCTTTTCTTAAAAAGTGAACCACAAAATGGACAAACGGAGTGTCCACAATAGCAATAAAGGCTTTGACAGCAAAGCTAAAGACAATCAATTCAAAAATTGGAAACACGCCATAAAAACCAATGCTATAAAATATAACGGTATCAATAAATTGAGAAGCGATGGTGGAGACATTTTTGCGCAGCCAAAAATATTTACCATTGGTCCATCTTTTCAAGACATGAAATGACCAAACATCGTGTAGTTGAGAGATTACAAACGCTATAAAAGAAGCAATGACAATTCGCACCGTTGTACCCATGATAGCAGCATAAGCTTCTTGATTGGCTGCCCAAATTGGATGCGGCTCCCAAATGACCGAAAACTGAGTAGTTACAAATAGTAGAGGATAAATAACAGCACCGGCATACACCGCCTTGCGCGAGATTTCTTTTCCCCAGATTTCAGAAAGTACATCGGTAAAAATGAAAGTAGCACTGTAAACAAAAATAGAGGCGGATAATGTAAAGTTTTCAAGTCCCGGAATCGCTCCCGACTTTCCTGCTACGGAAATAGCAATAACGAGCATTCCAACAAATCCTGCAATAATGATTTCATAACCAAGCCGTCTGGAACTCATGGCAATTAATGACCCTAAAATGATGGTAAGAAATAGCCAAGAAAACATGAATAACATGATATTGTTTTTTAGTTTTTTATGAAATATTATTTGGTCAATTGTTTACGAACCGCATCTATACAATAATCGGCAAGCACTCTGGTCGCTGTACTATTCAACTTTACAAATAATTCCTCATATTTATGGGTTTCGGAGATTTCGGTCCAAGATTGGTATGTATAATTTCGCTCCTTTGGGTTCGTATTTTCTTCTGATTCTGGCTTTAGTTCCAACGACTTAATAATGATGTAACGAATGAACGGTGCGAACATGAATCCTTCGTGTTGTGTCTGTACGCCAATGCCATTGACGCAAGTTTTAATCCGATTAGCGAGGTCGCTGTTTCTAGCAATAAGTTGTTCTTTCCACACTTTAAATTTTAAATCCAAATTGATAGCATCCGACCAGAGTAACAGCCACCGCGATACATTGTCCATGCCGCCCTCACTATCTTGATTCAAATCCATTTTTGGGTAGATATACCAAAACTTCACCCCTCGTTCGACTGCTTTTAAAATACCTTTTACAAAAAGTGCTTCGGAAGATTGCATCTCCTTTGGTGTTTGGCTGGATACAATAAAGTATTCATCGCCATCTTCCAAATTGTCAAGTACCTGATTGACAAATTCATGGAAACTATCACCTGAATGCAGGTAATTTTCGTAAGCTGTTGCATTGTGTAATATTTTTACTTATACTCGCGATTCACAACTGAGGCTATCCGTTTACAATCAATCTTATGTTTGTAAGCGGATTTTTTTTTAATTTAATATGACAAAAAAATCAACTATTTATAAGAATAAATTTGAAGAATCTGGAATCTTAACAGATTTACTTGCTTATTTGTCAACTCATACTTGGGAAAAATTAAAGTTTTCCAGTATGCAGTCATCAGAATATTCAAAAATATATGAAACCGATATTTCAAATTTTCTTGTGAGTGAAATTGCTGAGGCAACTTTGGAGCATCCGCTACCAATTCGATTATTCCACTCAAAAAAAGAAAGTGTAAATGGAAATGACTTTGAAGTAATTATACCAATTGCAACCAATCAATATATTCTTTTTCCTTGCCAAGCTAAAAGATTGTACGTTGCGAATGAACAAAACAATAATTTTGATGCACAA
>CAZJXN010000174.1:912-4629 GCA_964549655.1 uncultured Saprospiraceae bacterium | reverse complement strand
CCAAGCTAAAAGATTGTACGTTGCGAATGAACAAAACAATAATTTTGATGCACAATATGAGGCATTAGGTCACGTAACGGGAAGTGCTAAAACATTACAAATTTTATCCTTATTAAATTATGCAAAGAAAAATTATGGCTTTCCACTTTATCTTTTTTGGTATTTTTGATTAACAATACCATACTTTATACCTATCAATGTCATTTACTTTTTCACTCCCTTACGATTTCCAAAAAATACGTTCTTGCTTTAAAATTTTTACTTCTTTTTTCTTAATTTTGACAAAACCATTTCCCCATGCGTGTTTTCCTACTCTTTATAACAACCTTAATAGCGACACATAGAACTAAAGCTCAAGAACTCATCGAAATCAATGCGACAAATCGCTGCATTCACAAGGGTGATTCTATTGAAGCGGAACTATTCAAATTTCCACTTACGGCAACAGTTCCTGGTATCGTTGAAAAAATCCTGACTGCGACCAACAAAACTCAAAACTTCGAATTAGTAGAAACCAATGTGGAGAATGTAGCCACAGTTGTAGATGGTGAGAAACGTTATCTGCTCTACAATCCTGATTTTATTCATCGCTTGACAGATAAATGGGAAACCTATGCCATTATTGCGCACGCCATTGGACATCATGTGAACGAACACACACTATTACTCAGTGCAAAAGAAACGGAGGAACAGGAAGCATATCGTTTCGCAGGCTATACACTGACCATTCTTGGAGCGCATCCTGAGCAGATTAAACGTATTTCCTTCTTTCGCAAAGAACCGGAAGGACCATTTATTAGTATGTATGGTCTCACGGAAGAAGGCTATTCTGCTCGCGAGGGTTCAAAGAAAGCTGATATAAGCTTACAACTAAACCAATCTTTAGAATATTTCAACGACGAAAAAGGTAATTTCAAACCCCCGATTCCGATGTTTGACTGGCCTCCGCGCAAGCCTTCTGCTACCTTCGTTTTAGAAGATGCTTTCAATCAATGTAAAAACTTGGCAGCAATTGATAAAAAATTACGCAAATCACTCAATGAAAATGGCTATTATGATAAAAGTTATTTTTATGTACCCAATGGCTTTGTGATAGTAACTCGTCTAGAACAAATCAATGAAGACGCTACTCCAAAAAAGGAGCCAAAACGTTGGGAAACTAGAGCTAAACCAAATGAATCCTTTTCGCTAACTGGTTATCTAAAATCCTTGTTTTTTGCTCAACCTGGCTATTTTCGCATCATCGCTTTTGTGGTAACGTCTGAATCTTTTACTACTGCTGGTTCCAAAGTTTCGCGCGAAGCGGCAGTTGCCTGGCTCAGTGAAGGCGCAAATGTACTCCCCGAAGAAATCAGCAATTTACCATTTAATAATCAATATAATGTTACCGCATTAGTATATGAATTTAAAACCTATGGTTCCGGCAAAGAACCGACCGTACTCACGCCAAGTGACCACACTGGCAAAACGCATTTAGAAAAATCCAATATCTGGCAATCGCTGAAAAACTAAATTATGCAGGAAGTTATTCTCGCCCATGTATAACGTAAGTTGCTGCGTCTGTGGAATATAGGTGCCATTATTCTTTTAGTATTGGTCTTTCTGCAAACCGTTCTTGGTCGTTTTGAAGGAGTGCCGCTTCCAGCGTGGGTTTGGGTACTGTTTAACTTGCTTCCTGGTATCTTGCTTTTATATTTGGGTATTTATTTAAATATCAATCCCGCCAAAATTATTACGTTATCTGCTTTTAGAACGGTATATTGGTTCACGCTGACGTATCTGCTGCTGGCATTGGGTACGATTTTGGCAGAGCCATTTGCTATGCAATACAATGATTATACTTTACCAGCATATTTACAACTTTCTTACACCTGGCTATTGCCTTTCAATGCATTATTACTAATTGCTTACAGCATCTTGTTTTTCCGAAAAAAATGCCTTATTCCCTACCAAAACGACGTACGAAGAAACGCCCGAAACTCCCTCCAAACTTACGATTCCAAAAGAATTAAAAATCCAATGCCGCAAGTATATTGCTGATAATCAACTACTAACTGTGTTCAAATCGCTGACAACGCATTATGAAAACCAATTACCTGATGAAATCCTCGCGCTACAGCGCCGCTATAACGAAATACAGGAAGAAAAAAATAACGACACGATAGAGCCTGCTGCCGCCCAGCGCGAATTAAATCGAATAGCTATTAGTTTATTAAAAATGTTATAATTATCTTTGTAAATAAAACCGCCAATACCACGAAAAAAGCTAGATACCCCTTTATCTTTTTCTTGCTACTTACCTACTGCTTACCTGCACAGGAATTTATCAATATCGAACACGGCTGTAACTATGATGAAGAAGAAACCGAAAAAGAATACGTACTGCTCGATGCCAGTTCGGAAGCCCAACGGATTGTAATGGAAATATTAGAAGCCAATTCCATGTTTTTTATGTCTTTTATTCTCAAAGAAGCGAATGTGAAAAACGCGCAGGCAACCTTTGCGAACAAGAATAAATACATCCTTTACAGTCCGGTGTTTTTGGAAAATTTTAAAAAAGAAGCGAAAACCCGCTGGGCTGCATATAGCATGCTCGCCCACGAAATCGGGCACCACATCTATGGACACGACTTCACCGAAACCAACTCGCAAAAGCGGAAAACCCTTGAAATACAAGCCGATAACTTCTCTGGCAGCATCCTGCGCAAGCTGGGCGCTACCTTCGATCAAGCGCAGGCGGGCATCAACACCTTTGCGCTGGAAGGCGAAACCAGCACCCACCCTTCCAAATCCATGCGCAGCACCGCCATTGCCAACGGCTGGAAACGCCAGGATGACCTGCTGAAAGGGGTAGGTGCAATAAAAGCGCCACCGCCTGTTGCCACCAGTACTTACAGCAAGGAAGAAGTGCAACGAGAAATGGCAAAAGCGAAGCAATACTACGATAATAAGGACTATACAAAGGCATTCCCCATTTATTATAAATATCGCAACAGTCCTTACTTTAGCTCAAATTATCAATCTAATTTAGGCTATATGTACGATGAAGGCAAAGGCGTACAGCAGGATGATTACGAGGCGGTGAAATGGTATCGCAAAGCAGCGGAGCAGGGCGGTGTTCATGGGCAACTTATTTTAGGTATTAAGTACGAATTAGGCAAAGGCGTACAGCAGGATGATTATGAAGCGGTGAAATGGTATCGCAAATCGGCGGAGCAGGGCGATGCTGATGGGCAACGTATTTTAGGCTATAAGTACGAATTAGGTAAAGGGGTACAACAGGATTATTATGAAGCGGTGAAATGGTATCGCAAATCGGCGGAGCAGGGCAATGCTTATGGGCAACGTAGTTTAGGAGACATGTATCGAGATGGATTGGGAGTATCAAAAGATGATTATGAAGCGGTGAAATGGTATCGCAAAGCAGCGGAGCAGGGCGATGCTGATGGGCAACTTAAGCTGGGAACTATGTACGACAAAGGCAGGGGTGTACAGCAGGATGATTACGAGGCGGTAAAATGGTATCGCAAAGCGGCGGAGCAGGGCGATGCTCGTGGGCAAGCTTTTCTTGCAGACATGTACGATGAAGGCAAAGGCGTACAGCAGGATGATTATGAAGCGGTGAAGTGGTATCGCAAATCGGCGGAGCAGGGCAATGCTCTTGGGCAACTTAAGCTGGGAACTATGTACGACAAAGGCAGGGGTGTACAGCAGGAT
>CAZJXN010000174.1:0-812 GCA_964549655.1 uncultured Saprospiraceae bacterium | reverse complement strand
GATTACGAGGCGGTAAAATGGTATCGCAAAGCGGCGGAGCAGGGCGATGCTCTTGGGCAATGTAGTTTAGGCTATATGTACAGAGAAGGCAATGGCGTACAGCAGGATGATTATGAAGCGGTGAAATGGTATCGCAAATCGGCGGAGCAGGGCAATGCTCTTGGGCAAGCTTTTCTTGCCCAAATGTATGAATCAGGTAGAGGGGTCAATAAAGATATCGCAGCAGCAGGTATACTTTATCGTCAAGCAGCTTCACAAGGAAGTCCGTATGCAAAAGATGCACTCAAACGCCTCGGCTACGATTGATAGCCTTTTGGGCAGCGAGTATACCAGCAATAATGGGAAAAACCTGAGAAACCTGGATAGACTGGAACAACAATGGAAAGAAATGTAGGATTTGCAGCGGGGTATTTCCAGAGACATCGGCGATTGAATTATAATTTCTTATTTGGGGCTTACCCCGCCAAAGGACAAAATTGGCGGGGTCAGGCTGTCCATGACTTCGATTCGGATGGAATACCTACGGTTCATTCCCATCCCTAAGCTGAAAAAATCAACTTACCCGCTCTTGCCAGATGTTCCAATCGCGGTTATCATGAAAAATTGAAACAATGTAGGCGGTATCCTCTCGTAGAAAGAACAAAATAGAATACAAGGGGAAAGCTCTTCCAAATCTTGCCATTCTGACTTCTTTGTAAATGACAGGGTATTGCAAGGGGGCAGATTCAATAGACTGAATTAACTTCAAATAGGCTTTTACAAACTGTTTTGCCTTGACAGCCGACCTTTCCTGATACCAATCTTCGGCTTCT
>CAZJXN010000173.1:0-10741 GCA_964549655.1 uncultured Saprospiraceae bacterium | reverse complement strand
TTAATAAAAGATTAATATTGTTTGTATTCTGCTTATCAATTTTTTCAGACAAACGCTGCAAGATAGGTTCAAGATTCTCTGCGGCTAATTGTTTCAATTCAGCAATAGTGGGATTCTCTGCAATTTTGGGCAGCTAAGTACAAAGACCTGGTTTGATGGAGAAACGGGAAAATTTTTCAAGGCAAACGCAGCAATCGCAAATCAAATATAAAACCTTTTAATACACCTTCACCGGACAATTCGCGCTCAAAACCTTCTAAAATTTCAATCGAACCATCTGCCCGATAAATGTGGGTCTTTTGTTCAATTGGGTCAATCAACCATGCCAATCGTACGCCATTCTCAATCCATTCTTGCATTTTAGCTTTCAATTTTTTCAATTTATCGGTTTCCGAGCGGATTTCAATCGCAAAATCGGGTGTAATGGGTAAAAACTTCTTTTTTTGTTCCGGTGTTAATGCTTCCCAGCGCTCCAAACTAATCCAGGTTGCATCGGCGGCACGAGTCGCGCCATTGGGCAATTTAAAACCAGCAGAAGGGCTAAGCGTAACACCCTCCGACGAAGTAACATTCCAACTGCGAAGCTCTCCAAATGCTTCACCTTCATAAAAGCCTGATTCTGAACCAACTGGAGCCATAATAATAATTTTTTTATCGGGGTCTCTTTCAATACGCAAATCACGATTGGCAACGCAGAATTCAAAAAACTCGTCTTCCGATAAATCGTCAGCGATTTGATAGATTTCCATATCTTGAAAAACCAGCATATTTGAGGCATTTAATTGTTCAAAAATACTTAAAATTTTGTACTCAATCAACTTTCAACCGCTTTTTGTCCATGCACTAACTAAAAAATTCACATACACATAACGGAAAAAATTTTTCTCCTTGCGCACATTTTCGTTCATTTACGTTGTGACTTTATAGAAGGCTCTACGTCTAAAGGGCATTATTTTTTTATAAACTTAAAACCACATTTTTATGTCTGCACAACAGAGATACCAATCCGTTCTTGACCTTGGCAACCGCTTGGGTATGCAAAGTGTACAAGTAGAAGAAAAAGATGGCAAACTGCACGTACATGGTACGGTAGAAACACAGTACGAAAAAGACCAACTTTGGGACGAAATCAAGCGCATCGGCGGCGAACAACCAACCGATTTGATGGCGGACATCACGGTGTCCAACACCTCGTATTACACCAAGCACACTGTAAAATCTGGTGAGAGCTTGTCCAAAATCGCCGACCACTATTACAAAGACATGAAGAAGTATGACCAAATCTTTGAAGCCAATCGTGGTATTTTGAAGGATGCGGACCATATTGAAGCGGGTCAGGAGTTGACGATTCCGATGATGTAATTCGTTGGTAATATAAAGATTACACTTTAGGGCTTTGTCGCTTGCGGCAGAGCCCTTGGTTTTCAATGGGAGGATGGGAGGATTGGAGGACAGGATATACAAAATTCCAAACCCCAAACTTCAAACCTCCAAACTTTTTAGTCATTCAAAACCTCATGCAGCACCTCGTGCGAATTTATATCCGGCATAAAATCCATGTGCAATTTGTAATAATCCAATAAATATTTCAAAAGTGTACGGCGTTGACTACCAGTCATTTCTACATCGTGGCATTGCGCGATGGGATGATTCAATAAATCTTGTAAGACAGCACTGAGTTGCTCATCCAAATAGTGCGCATGATTAGAAATATCTGCTACAAACATTCCTTCCTGTAGATCGAAAAACGGAGTATCCAAACTAAATTCGCCGGAAGGCATAAATCCTAAAAAAGCACTCAATTCTATCAGAAAGTGAAGGTGTACGTTGCGTACCGGCTGCGTCGTTTCATCCAAAAAGACAAAATTATCATACAAAAATTCAAATAGAGGGCGATTCTCTTCTGACTCCCGAACGGTTTTTCGAATAATTTCTGCCATAAATAAAGCCAGCCCACTTTTTCCTATTTCAAAAGGCAAAGAATGATACACATACGCGGATTGAATTTCTTTTATATGATTTAAATCTCGGTCTTCGCGGTGGTACGCCACCAAATCCAGCAGCGACATGACTTGAAAAAGCGAAGCATGAAAACGTGCTTTTTTAGTGCGTACGCCATTGATGATGTATTTGCGCAAACCCTTTTCCTCCGTGTACACGTCTGCTATGATGCTCGTTTCGCCATATTTGATGGTTTTCAAAACAATCCCGCGCGTCTTTATTAGCATTTTTCTGCGTTTGGTCGGATATAAAGATACAACAATCGAAATCAAACAGGCTTTGTGTAACAATCTTTGCAAAATAGTAGTCTATTAGATAGTTGAATGCAACAGAAACTTTAACACTTTTTTAAATTTTAATCATTGCAGCTTTCTTGCATCCTTTGAAATTAAATTCTGTCTTTTAAAGAAAGGACAGTCATAAAAAATAAAAATTGGTCTGGAGGCAATTACCAGTTATAATTAACACAAAATTTACTTAAAAATGCGCACCAAACCAAACAAAATATTGTTTCCTTTGTGAATTGATTATTTAACCCGACTTTACAAAAATTTTCACCCATGAGACACCAAATTGAAATGTGTGTTGTTAGCATGATTTTTTTAGTAATTCTGAGTAGTTTTACAACATTGCAGGCAGGACAATTGACG
Organism: uncultured Saprospiraceae bacterium; assembly: GCA_964549655.1. Classification (GTDB taxonomy): domain Bacteria; phylum Bacteroidota; class Bacteroidia; order Chitinophagales; family Saprospiraceae; genus JADJNW01. The sequence goes on along the minus strand of CAZJXN010000173.1, from coordinate 8,090 downwards.
GAAGTGGATTCTTTCGCCGAACATTCTTTGGCAAAAGACACGGCTGTTGAAACGGATGCCAAAGATTCGGCAGAAGCCGCCAATTTAAGTAAAACGCGTACCACTTTAGTTGGCAAATGGGAAAGCCCCCATTTTATGCTGGAAGATGAAAAAACCGGACGCGATACGAACGGTCGCTCCTTAAAATACCAGTTTCGCGCAGACGGCACGTACACCAAAACGCTGGGCGGCGCGGAAGTACAGGTGGAAGAGCAAGGCACTTGGTCGCTTTCCGAAGATGGCGCACAGTTGTTGATGAAAAGCAAGGCATTGTGCGACGGTCAGGCAATGATGCATGTCGCTACGATTAAGCATTTAGGCATGGACGAAATGGTGCTGGAGCAAACGCTCTGCGTAGCTGGCACGCTCGTAAATGCAGAACCGAAGAGCTTTTATTTTAATAAATATTGAGGTTAAGATTGAGGTGTGGGGCACTTTGAAAGTGTGCTACACCTAATCATTCGCTCAATTCCAATTATTTGAATTTTGTTGTTTGTGAGGTTGAGGTGTGCACCTACTCGTCCCAATTCCAATTATCCGAATTTTGTTGCTTGTAATATTTTTTTGTAAAAATGCGCTGCTTCTGGCGTTCCAACACCAAACGAGCGATACTCAGATTCGCCGGTTCCTCCGCATAAGGCGAAAGTGCTGCATTCACTTTGCGTTCGTCAATATCCAAGCGATACATCAGGCTCAATAAAAATTCCAATTTGTGGTCAATCCAATACGCGATGTGATCTGCCAGCACTTGTAGTAAGGCTTCTTCTGTAAGCGTCTCCTCCCCAATCTCCATCTCAAAATCTCGCGCAATAAGCGCTGCCGTTTCTGTAAATTCTGTATTTTCCATTTAAATCACAAGATACAAATCTTTCAAAAAAACTCCTTGAGTGCATATTTTAAAAGATCTGACAGAATTTTTCTATTTTCGAAGATTACAAAAATAAAGCTAGATGCTGACGAGAGAAAAAGCCTACGAATTACTGACTGAAATGACCGAGACCGCGTCGCTCCTACGCCATGCACGCAGTGTTTCTATTGTAATGGAAGCACTGGCAAAACAATTGGGCGAAGACGCAGAACAATACGCGGTCACCGGTTTGCTACACGATGCCGATTATGAAAAATATCCAGACCAACATCCAGCAGTGATTGTAGCGCGTTTGGAAGAAATGGGAGAACCCGAAATTGCCCACGCCATACAAGGACATTATACCAAATGGAATGTGCCACGCGAATCTTTACTCGATAAGTGCATCGTAGCGGCAGATGAATTGACTGGTTTTATAATTGCTGCGAGCCTTATGCGTCCTACTAAAATCGAGGGTATGACTGCCGATTCGGTGATTAAAAAGTTGAAAACCAAAGGATTCGCAGCCACTGTTGACCGTGATGAAGTGCAAAAAGGCGCGGAGCTCTTAGGCTGGGAACTGAAAAAGTTGATTGATTTTATTATTGCAGCATTATACGAACATCGGGAGGAGTTGGAATTGGTGTAAAGATACCAGTGGTCAGCCGACTCCCCCTTAATCCCCCGAAGGGGGAGTTGGCTGACTAATGATTTAATGTAATATTACGATTGCTTCATCACGCGCACCTGCATCGTCGTATCCACACCACTCAGCACTTCCACCTGAATACCATCGGACAAGCCCAGTTTCACCGCTTTTTTCTCAAATTGTCGGTCGCCGGTTTTTACTTCAATAAATGCTTTTTCTTTTTCAAACGTCACATCGCGCTCTTTGATAGCTACTACGCCTTTCCGGCGGTCGAGAATAATATCAGCATTCGCGCTGTAACCTGCACGCAGAAATATTTCCTTATTTGGCTTAATGGCAGCACGCACTTGAAATTTCACCGTTCCTTCTTCGGTTTCGCCTTTTGGAGCGATATATTCTAACGCGGCATCAAATTTTTTGTCTTCAATAGCGCCAATCGTCAATTCTAGTGGCATTCCTTCGCGAAGTTTGCCCACATCTGCTTCATCCACTTTGCCTTCAAAAATAAGCGAATTCATATCCGCCACAATCGCGATGCTCGTCCCTTCATTGAAATTATTTCGCTCAATCACCGACGTTCCTTCTTTCACCGGCACATCCAGCACCATCCCGTCAATCGTGGAGACCACAATGTTTGCTACCTGTTTAGAATTGCGGGACGCGCCCTCGCGCAAAAGTTGCAAGTTATTCACTGCGGCTTGTAATTCCTGCTGGGCAATGCTTACATTAGTTTGTAATTGCTTGATACTATTACCGGAAACGATTTGAGAATTTTCAAATTCTGCTTTGCGCAAATTCAAATCCACTTTAAACCGATTGTATTCCTGCTCCGAAATCACGCCTTCATCAAACAAATTGCGCTGGCGCTCTTCTTCTCGTTTAGCGTTTTCATAATTGACACGAGCACCTTCTACGTCCAAACTTCTTTTGCTCACGTCACGTTGACGTTGCAATTCTCGCTGTGCATCTTGCAATCGAATGCGAGATAATTCTACACTCGATTGCGCCGAGTTGACATTCATTTCACTGGGAATCAACTTTATTTTAGCAATCGGCTGCCCTTTTTTAATCATATTACCAGCTTCCACATACAGTTCTTCCACAATACCAGACACTTGTGGTTTTATGAGCACTTCCAAACGTGGTTTTACAGCACCCGTAGCCACTGTTTTCTTTATAATATCCATGACGATGGGCTTCTCCGTATCAAAATTTTCGGGCGTTTTTTTACTTTGATTGTAAAAATAAATTCCTAACCCAACCGTCGCAATCAGTAAAAATGCACCCACACCGATAAGACAACCTTTATTCATTTTTCATTTTTTTAATCGTTAAGAAAGGTTTAGTTTTTCTCTTTGTTGTGATTTAGCTTTTATTGTTTACTCACGCCTGTTATGCGCCCTTATTGCATAATTGGAACGCGGATGACGCGAATTGAGCGGATTCACGCGGAACTCATTTTCTAAATTAACCCTGTAAAATTTTAATTTCCATGCTAATATTTATCATATCAAACTAGCGTCTTCAAGTAATAATAGAATAGTAAAATCAAACAAAAAATCCGCAAAAATCCGCGTTCCAATTTTTATTATATGCGCGCGCGCCATGAATTCCTTATCGTTAGAAAAAATTAAAAAACAAGTGAGCCAAGTATTGAGGGAACTCAACCTCACCTCCTAAACCCTCTCAACCTTGACCTCAACCTCAATCACTCGTCCTTCAACGCCACCACCGGATTCACCCGTGAAGCTTGTAATGCCGGAATCAACCCTGCAACCGCGCCAGAAATAATAAGTAAAATAACCGCGCCCAACCCAATCGTCATATTCACTTGTGGATTATAAAAATTTTCGGATTCTATATTATTCACCAGCATAATGTAATTAATACCACCGATAACCGCCGTTCCTGCAATCAAACCTAAATAACCCGAAAAAGAAGTAATAAAAACCGATTCTAATAAAATCATATTGATAATAGAATTTGGCGTAGCGCCGAGCGCTTTCCTAATACCAATTTCTTTCGTACGCTCTTTTACAACGATCAACATGATATTACTCACACCTACAATTCCAGCCAGCAGCGTGCCAATTCCTACAAACCATAAAAACACAGAAATGCCTGTAAATAAGGTCTTTACACTTTGAAATTCCGCTTCGAGATTAAATCCGCCGATGCCCTGCGGGTCGTCCGGCGCGACATGATGTCGTTCTTTTAACAACCCTTTTACCAACGGCTCCATTTCGCTCACCTTCACATCTGCAGCGGCAGTGCACGCAAAATAATCCACCTCGCCACCCGTGCCAAACGTGCGCTGCATACAGGTGAGTGGAATGACGACCGCTTCCATATCGTCTTCGGTCCACGGCTTGATTTGCATCGGTCCGAAAACGCCCACTACCAAAAATTCTACTCCGCGAATGCGAATATATTTACCGACACAAGTTTGATTTCCAAATAAAACTTCTTTTGTGCGAATGCCTAAAACGGCAATTTTTCGACTTTCCGCCACGTCATTTTCATTCACATACCGCCCTTCGTACACTTTCAAAGCCTCGATTTTAATCATGTCACTCAGCTCACCCCGTATTTGGTATTTATCTGTTTTTTCTCTATAACTCACGGCAGAAGCAGGCAGCGTGTGCCGCGGCGCGATAAATTCGACCTGTTTAATATTATTTTTAATCGCTATAATATCGTCCAATTTAAAATTGGGTACGCGTCCCGGTTGAAAACCTTTGTAAGGTTGCGCCGTGCGTTCGGGCCACACGTACATCACGTTTTTGGCGCGATTTCCAAAGCCTCGAAACACTCCATTCTCTAGACCTTTGCCCATACCCAGCACGAATACCAACATAAAAATGCCCCAAAATACGCCAAGTGCGGTCAAGCCGGTACGCATTTTGTGCTTCAGCATCGTCGCAAATATTTCCTGCCAAACGTCTTTGTCAAACATTTCTTTAAGTTGAGGTTGAGGTTGAGTTGCCCTTAGTCAATGGGACACTGATAATTACGATTTTTATGATTCTAAATGTTTCTTTACATAAAAATCATAATTATCATAAAAAATCAGTGTTCTGTCGGGTCTGGCATCTGGCATCTCCTAATCCGTTTTCATCGCAATCACCGGATTTATCCGCGCCGCTTGCACTGCCGGCATGAGTCCTGCCAATGCACCCGCGACTACCAGCACCAACGTGGCAATCGCTGCCACACCAAAATCTACGCGCGGATTGCGAAAAAATTCTACTTCCATCGAACCCAACAATGCAATGATTCCTGTGCCTGCCAGTAAACCTAAGTATCCTGCAATAGCCGTTATAAAAATAGATTCCTGAATAATCATGGACACAATTGAATAGGGTGTAGCGCCGAGTGCCTTGCGAATGCCAATTTCCTTCGTACGGTCGCGCACCACGATGAGCATAATGTTACTGACTCCAATGACCCCTGCGAAAAGCGTTCCGATGCCTACAAACCAGACAAAAATTTGAATCGCGCCGAATAATTGTTGAAATTGTTGAAATTCTTCTGCCAGATTGAAAATGTGAACCGCACGCTGGTCTTTTGGGTCAAATTGGTGGCGTACTGCAAAATCTTGGCGAATCCGTTCTTCCAATTCTTTCATTTTATCCAGCGGCAAATCGCCCGTGGTGAACATTAAATGGTGAATGTCTCCTTTGCCGGAATACACTTTTTGCGAAGTAGAAATGGGCAGGTAAATGACGCGCATTTCATCTTCGGCTCCCGTATCTTCGTACACGCCCACGACTTTGTACACGATACCACCGATATTAATTTCTTTGCCAATTGCCTCGTCTTCTCCAAAAATATCTTTTTTTACAACCCGACCGATAACCGCTACTTTTCTAAATTCATTAATATCTACTTGATTGATGTAACGACCTTGTATCATAATCGAATTCTCCAAATATTGATGGTCAGGATGCACGGAATTCACTGGAAACGAGAGTTTTTTCTTACCATAGGAAATCGTTTGGTCGCCAGAAAAGTAGAATCTTCCCGCTAAGTGGTCAATTTCTTTATATTCATTTTGTAAATAATTAAAGTCGGAGTTATTAAATATAATTTCTCTGCCTTTTGCCAAGCCATTAAAAGCCATAGAAGTCGTGCCGCGCCGGATGAAAATACTATTGGTCGCATCATCCCGAAACTCATGTTCTACCCCATTTTGCAATCCATTACCTGCACCCAGCAGAAGCACCAGCATAAAAATACCCCAAAACACGCCTAGCGCGGTCAGCGTCGTACGCAGTTTATGCCGCCGTATCGAACTAAATATTTCTTGCCATTTATCAAAGTCGAACATAGTGGTATTTAGTATTTATGCGAATATCGGGTTAAAAATGGTCAAAAACTCCTTCAAATGAATGGAATTAACCCCGACGGGGTGGCATATTTATAAAAAAACCGACAAAATTTACTTTGAACCCCAGCGGGGTGACACTATTTACGTATAATGTGTCACCCTGTGGGGGTTCAAAACCCGTTGATTGTCAATTGTCTATAAATATATTACCCCGTCGGGGTTAACCCGATATTCGCATTATTTAGTATTTAGTAGCTTTTTTTGAATCCTCCTATCTTCCCATCCTCCGCTCTCAATCATCCCATCCTTCAATCGTATCGTCCGATTCGCCATTTGAGCAATATCATTTTCGTGGGTTACAATGATGACGGTAATGCCTTCATTATTTACATTTTTAAATAATTCCATTACTTCGTAGGAAGTTTTACTGTCCAATGCACCGGTCGGTTCGTCGGCGAGGATGACTTTGGGTTGTGAAATGAGTGCTCGTGCAATAGCAACGCGCTGCTGCTGCCCGCCAGACATTTGATTCGGATAATGATGCGCCCAATCGCGCAAACCCACTTTTTCGAGGTAGTCCATCGCCATTTCTTGTCGGCGTTTGCGCTCTACTTTTTGATAATAAAGCGGTAAGGCTACGTTTTCCCACGCCGTTTTAAAAGCCAACAAATTGAACGATTGAAATACAAAACCGAGAAAGCGATTGCGATAATGTGCTGATTGTGTTTGTGTTAAGTCTTTGATGAGCGTATTGTCGAGGTAATAATCGCCCGTGTCATACTCGTCCAAAATACCGAGAATATTGAGCAGTGTGGATTTGCCGGAGCCGGAAGAACCCATGATAGCCACCATTTCGCCGGCTGCTATTTCCACATCAATGCCTTTCAACACTTCGAGTTGCGTATAGTCGGTGCGATACGATTTGCGTATCTGGTTCAGTCGTATCATAGATTTTTGCTATTCGGGTGCTTGTAAGTCAGTTAGCAGTTTTCAGTTTGCAGTTTACAGCCCCCCAAAACGTTGACAATCAACTTGTTAAAAAAAATATTTATAATTTTAAATATGCTCAATTACTCAAAGCAACAATATTATTTAAATGAATTAGAAAATAATGGACGAACCGGTGCTTTAGCCAGACGAGTCGTTGAACAGTCCGGTTACAAAAAGATGCAAAATACACTGCCTGTCCCCTATATTTCACAAAAAAAATTCTGAAATTGGAGCGGATAGGCAGCATTTAACTCGTTACACCGTTCTACCTTTTAGAACACCTACTAAAAAATCAGAAAAATGAGGAGAAGTTTTACTTGGAAGCACTTGTGCTACTTGCTATTGACGTTTTGCACCCTGAGTTGTGATTTTTCTTCGCTGGACGATGCCATTATCGTTTCCGAGGTCGAGGATGAATTTTTTGTAGACTTGTGGGAGAATTTAGATGGATTGTATGGCAGAGAACTCGTGGTAAAAATCGAGTCTATCAAATCCGAAAAATGCCTCAATTATCGCATTGATTATCAGTTTTCAAAAGATGGGAACCGCTTGAAAATTGGGCTTAACAGCATTATTATACCTTTGGATTGCTTGCCGGGCGAGGCTGCCGCAAAAGCAGATGTGAATACAGGTAGCTTGCCAAATGGATTATATAGTTTTAATATTGATTTAAAAAATACGGTATCGAACACAGGGCAAATCATCGTGAATGACGATAATTATACAGTTGATATAGAAAATAAAGGAATTGTGATGCGCCGAAAAGAGTTGGTGCGCGTGCCGGATGGAGCAATTTGGGGCTATGCAGCATATCAACAAGCAGCAGACCAGACCATTGCGACTCAATTTGTAAATGATTTAAAAAATATAAGTAAAGCTCCTGATACCTATCGCTCCGGTTATTATGGACATTTTATTATAACTTCCGACCGACAAATTACAGTAAATGGACAAACGGCGTTGTCAAAACCTTTTCTATTTAGTTTTCAAGAGGAGGAAATTAAGTTGAAGAATTTGATAGCTTCTTATCGCCAAATGTATGGAAATCGCTTAACTATTCAGTTTTATAATTCAAAAGGAGAAGAATTGTGAAATGGGATCGGTGAATAGTGATTTATAATTAGTCGATATTCACTATTCACCAATCACTATTCACCAATCACCAATCACTATTCACCAATCACCAATCACCAATCACCAATCACATATCTACTTTTAAATGTTTTCGGTCTTTT
>CAZJXN010000172.1:0-10788 GCA_964549655.1 uncultured Saprospiraceae bacterium | reverse complement strand
AAAAATTTAGAATCCTGCGCGTTATTCTAATCCTTTTTTCCGAATAATCTCTAATAAAACTCGTGGTTATGCAAGTATCCTATTCGCTGCCGATTTATTTTGAGCAACTCTTAGCAGTCGTTCAACAATGTAGTATAGAAGAAAAATTACAATTACTTGATTTTTTAGAAAAAGAGACGGCGCGTGTTCGATTAGCACGTAGCATACAAATTATTGCCGATAGAAATATAGCTAACGATAGGATGCCGGAAGCAGAAATCCTTTCAGAAGTAAGTGCCGTAAGACAACAGCAGTATGAGCAACGTGAAATTAGTCATTGATACAAACTTGTGGGTAAGTGCTTTGATTAACACCAGGGTGCGTTTAAATGATTTGATTTTAAATAAAGGAATTGAAATTGTAATAAGTAATGATTTGCTGTTAGAGTTAACGGATGTACTAAAAAGAAACAAATTTCGACGATATTTCTCTCTTGAAGAAGCAGAAAACTTTCTACTCTTATTACAAGAAGTTGCCACCTTCATTGAGGTAAGTGCTAATGTTGAACTTTGCGATGACCCAAAAGATAATTTCTTACTTAATCTGGCAATAGATAGTCAGGCAAATTTTTTAATAACAGGCGATAATGATCTATTGCGAATGGGTTCTATTCAACATACTTGCATCCTGACGCTCCCCGAATTTTCCTCCATTCTAAATCAAACCAATGAGTAATATTCTAATCACCGGCGCAACCGGTCAAGTCGGACAAGAATTACAATTTCTAGCTCCAGCATTTACCAATTTTCATTTTTTATTCGCTAATCGAACGGAATTAGATATTACCGACAAAGCTTCCATCCACCATTTTTTTGAATCAAATTCTATTCACTATTGTATCAATTGTGCCGCCTACACTGCTGTGGACAAAGCCGAAAGTGAATCATTACAAGCCTATTTAGTAAATGTAATAAGTGTCGCAAATTTGTCGGAAGCCTGTAAAAATGTGGGCGCGCCACTGATTCACTTCTCCTCTGATTATGTGTATCACAATGGTCAAAATATTCCGCTGAAAGAAACCGACGCGACCAATCCCCAAAGTGTGTACGCTAAGACCAAACTCGAAGGGGAACAAGCAGCACTGGCAGTTTGGGAAAATACGATGGTTATCCGCACCTCGTGGGTCTATTCCAGTTTTGGATATAATTTTGTAAAAACCATGATACGCTTAGGTAAAGAGCGACCAGAATTACGTGTCGTGTACGACCAGATTGGCGCGCCCACGTATGCGCGCGATTTGGCGCAAGCCGTGCTGGATATTTTACAAAAAGTGGAAAAAGGCGAATTAGAACGTTCTTTATTACACGGCATTTATAATTATAGTAATGAAGGGGTGACGAGTTGGTATGATTTTGCGAAAGCGATTTTTGAAATGAACGATATCAATTGTAAAGTGATGCCGATTGAGACGAAGGAGTATCCTACGCCTGCTGCGCGTCCGCCTTTTAGCGTTTTAAATAAAGCAAAAATCAAAGCCAATTTTCACTTAGAAATCCCCCATTGGAAAGATAGCCTTTCTAATTGCCTGCACATTTGACATTTGCACGTCTAATTCGTTCTATCGGTTGTCAAACTATTTATAAAAAATAGTCGTTCAAAAGAAAGTGATTTTTGTTGTAAAGCAACACTTTGCTATATGGCTTACATTTCGTTTGCGCCAAGTAGTTTATATTTAGAATTGAAATATAAAGTAAAGTGCTGTTTACATATTTTGAGATTTATCGTATTAACGCAATCATACTATGTCAGCTATCTACTCCTTTTTTCGATACACGACGATTTTGAGCTTTGGGCTGCTCTTCTCCCTTCCGCTATGGGCAACGCACAACCGTGCCGGTGATATTTCCATCGAACAAGTCGGCGACTGTACGCAAAGCTTGACGGTACGAGCCATAGTGATTACGTACTCCAAAACGAGTAGTACTATGGCAGACCGCGACACCGTGACGGTGTGCTGGGGCGATGGCACTTGCTCACAGGTAGGTCGTGTAAATGGTCCGGGCAATCCGCCCAAAGGCGATCCGCTCGAAAATGACATTAAACGAAATTATTATATCACCATTCATACCTACCCTTCTCGTGGCACGTATGTGGTTTCGATGAATGACCCCAACCGCAATGGTGGCATTTTGAATATCAATTTTCCAAACTCGGAGCAGGTGCGCTTTCATATTCAAACCACTTATACTTTTCCGAACCCGCAATTTCAAGGATGTAACAATACGCCTGTTTTATTACAACCACCGGTGGATATAGCCTGTGTCGGCAAGCGATTTACACACAATCCAAACGCATTTGACCGAGATGGAGACAGCCTTTCTTATCATTTTATAACCCCTTATCAAGATGCGGGCATATCCGTGCCCAATTATTTGCTGCCCAATTTAATCAACCCAGGTCCGCTCAATCAACTTACCATCAATGAACGCACCGGCGATATTGTGTGGGACGCGCCCCAGCGAGCAGGCGAATATGGTTTAGCAATTATTATAGTAGAATATCGAGACGGGTTTCCCTTGGATACCATCGTGCGGGATATGCAAATACGGGTGGGAGAATGCGACAACAGACCGCCTGTGATTGAAACATCCGTTGAAGAAATATGCGTCGTAGCAGGACAACTCATACAAATAAGGGTGTCAGCGACTGCTCCACTTACAGAAACCAATCAACGCGTGCGGCTTACAGCTTTAGGCGGTCCATTTGAAGTAAATACGAATAAGGCTACTTTTGAATTGAATGACAATGTATTTAGAAACGATCCGACCGTAAAAATATTCCGTTGGCAAACGGATTGTAATCATATTTCCAACCAATATTATTCGGTTGTTTTCAAAGCCACGGATAACTTTTTCCAAGATACGACCGGCTTGGCGACCCTAAAAACCGTGCGTATCAAAGTAGTCGGTCCACCTCCGGAAGATGTGCAAGCAGTGCCCGGAAACGGTACCACCGAAGTCAGTTGGGAATTGCCGTATGCGTGCGAGACGATTCGGGAAGGCTTATTCCGAGGCTTCACGGTGTGGCGGAGGGAGGGGAGCAATCTCTTTCCGCCGGATACGTGCGTGACGGGGCTGGCAGGGCGAGGCTACACTAAGTTGAATATTACACCCGTAAAAACTATAAAAGACGGCAGGTATTTCTATTTGGATGAAACGGTGGAGCGCGGGCGCACGTATTGCTACCGCATCTTGGCGGAGTTTGCTAAAGTCACGCCAGGTAGAGGTTACATTTATAATATTGTAGAAAGTTTGCCATCGGCGGAGGTGTGCGTGCAGTTGAGTCGGGATGTTCCACTCATCACCAATGTGGATGTGGTAGCGACCAGTGCTACGAGCGGACAAATGCGCGTGTGTTGGTCTAAGCCTCGTGCGGCGGATTTGGATACTTTGCTCAATCCCGGACCGTATCGGTATGAGGTGTTGCGAGCCGTCGGGCTTACGCCGAATGACGCTGCGTTCCAACCGATTGGGGTCAATTTAGTAAGTCAACATTTTGCAAATGCCAATGATACTTGCTTTGTGGATACCAATTTGAATACGGCAGGTACGTCTTATAGTTATAAAATTCGATTCTACACGGGCAATCGCACCGAACCGCTGGGCACTACGAATGCTGCTGCTTCTGTCTTTTTAAATGTAAGTCCGACCGACCGCGCCAACGTATTGACGTGGCAGGAGAACGTGCCGTGGGAAAATTATCAGTACATCGTTTTTCGACAAAATGCGCAAGGCGGGTTTGATACGATTGCAATTGTGTCTACACCTACGTATCGCGATGGAAATCTGACGAACGGGCAGCAATATTGTTATAAAATACAAAGCGTTGGTTCGTATGGCGTAGAAGGGATTTTGTCGCTGCTGTTGAATTTTTCGCAAGAGAAGTGCAGTACGCCGCAGGATGACGTGCCGCCTTGTGCGACTGTGTTGACGGTGACGAATATTTGCGACCAAGGCGTGACGTGTGCGGAAGGTAATTTATTCAATACTTTGCAATGGAAAAATCCGGTAGAAATTTGTCCAGAAGCGACGGATGTAGCCGGTTATAATGTGTATTATGCGCCGACACAAGGTGCACCATTTCAATTAATTACGAGTATTGAAGGTGCTTTTAAAATAGACTATCAGCATATGCCGGAGTTTGGACTGGCAGGTTGTTATTACATTACTTCGTTTGACGCGAAACGAAATGAGAGTGATTCCAGCAACGTGGTTTGTGTAGACAACTGCCCGTTCTACAGCCTGCCCAATACATTCACACCCAATGGCGACGGACAAAACGATTTGTTCCGCCCATATCCGTACTGTTTTATTGAAACGGTGGATTTCAAAGTATTCAATCGTTGGGGACAATTAGTGTTCCAAACCACCAACCCAAATCTGGAGTGGAATGGCGAAAATCTGGAAGGCAAAGAACTGGCGGATGGCACCTATTACTATAGTTGTCGCGTGTTCGAGCGCCGCGTGGATGGCATTCGGCAAATGCCGGAAATCTTGAGCGGATATATTGAACTGATTCGGGGACGATAATGTTTGAAGTTTTTGTGTTTGAGGTTTCTTGTTTGGGTAATAGCACTCCGAACGAGAAACTTCAAACATCAAACGAAAAACAAGAAATAAGAGAAATGTTTACTGGAATTATAGAATCCCTTGGCACCGTTAAAAACGTCCGTTCGGAGGGTAGTAATGTTCATTTCACAGTCGAATCTTCCATTTCGCACGAGCTGAAAATTGACCAAAGCGTGTCGCATAATGGCGTTTGCCTCACAGTGGTCGCTTTGGACGACGACGCGCATACCGTCACTGCGATTCAAGAAACATTACAACGCTCCAATTTAAGTCAGCTTACACAAGGCAACACGGTCAACCTCGAACGCGCCATGCTCGCCAACGCCCGCCTCGACGGACACCTCGTACAAGGTCACGTGGACACCACCGCTGAGTGCATCGAAATTCAAACGTTGGATGGGAGTTGGTATTTTCGATTTCGCTACACCCCTACTCCCGATCATTTGCTGGTAGATAAAGGTTCGATTTGTGTGAATGGTGTGAGCCTGACAGTCGTAGAACCGCATGATGACATTTTTTCCGTTGCCATTATTCCTTACACGTATGAGCATACGACATTCAAGACTTTACAAGTCGGCGATGCTATTAACTTAGAATTTGATATTATTGGAAAATATATTGCAAGATATGCGCAGTTGTATAAGTGATTGACCATTTATAATTGACCATTGACCACCTTATAATAATAATAAACGAAGAATCAAGTAAATTTAAATTATAATAAAATTTTTATTAAAATATTGGTTGTCAACGTTTTGGGTGCCTGCTTACTGTAAACTGCTTACTGTAAACTGCCTACTTACTTAATACACGGTAAAGTAAGTTTTTGATGTACTTTTGTATAAAAAAAATGTAAGGAGCGAAAAAAATCCGCACCAATCCGCTAAATCCGTCCCACCATGCGGCGGGATTCCAATTAATGTGGTGCGGGCTGCTATAAGTGCAAGAGGATTTATATAAACAAACTTAATTTACACTGTATTTAACACGATCGAATATTTGAATTAAAAATCATGCAAGCATATTTAGAGCCAACTGACATTTTAGATAGCGACCACCCACAAATTCAAGCTTTCGCCAAAAAGGGGACGCAAGGCGCACGTTTAGATATTCAAAAAGCGGTGCGCATTTACTACGCGGTGCGCGATGGCTGGAAGTACAATCCTTATAATATCAGTTTCAATCTTGATTTCATGCGGGCAAGTGCAGTGTTGGAGCGCGATGAAGGACACTGTCTGGATAAAGCGAATTTGATGATTGCATTGCTGCGGGCAGTGGGCATTCCAGCGCGATTGTGTCTGGCGAAAGTGCGAAATCATATCGCGGCGGATCAGTTGACACAAGTATTTGGCACGGATGAACTCACGCCGCATGGCTACGTGGAAGTGTGGCTGAACGAGCATTGGGTGAAAGCAACACCGGCATTTAACAAAGAATTGTGCGATAAACTAAATGTGGCAACACTGGAATTTGACGGGCAACACGACTCCGTTTTTCAGGAATTTGATAAAACAGGTGGGCAGTTTATGGAATATTTGGAGGAGTATGGCAGTTTTTCGGACTTACCGATGGATTTTGTAAAAGCGAATATGAAAGCGCATTATCCAAAATTTTATCAAGAAGATTTGGAATTCAATCGGGAAAAGTTGCTGGAAATGGCAAATAGCAATACCCAGTGAGGGCTAACACAAGCATCTTTTTTTGGCAGCATCCTTTTACCCTCTACCCCATTACTCCCACATTTCCACCGTTAAGTCATCCAGGTAAATGGGATTTTGCGTTACATTCCAGACATACACTTTCAATACGTCATTCAGTTGAATATCACTCGGCGTTTTTACAAAAAAAGACACTTTGTCCCAAGCATTGCCGCGACCGCCCCAAAGGCTGTAACCGTCATTGCCGGTTTTGTTGTCAATGCGAATGACCCGCTTTTTATAAGATTTATCCTTACGTCCAAAAGAAACAATGATATTAGCTGTACTGCCGAAGCTAAAGCCATCGTACTTGCGCATACACCAAGCGCTCGCCCGAATCCAAGTGTGTTTTTTGATGCCTAATTCTTTGACTTCTTTCCACAAAGTGGGACTAAGTTGCGTGGCGGCATCTAATTTAAATCCAAAGTGTCCATTTTTTACTTCCGTAGGGGTATAATTTGCGGAAAGCGAGTCCTCAAAATTATCGAAATACAAATCGCGGATGTACAAAATTTCATTTGTATCGGGCTGCGTTTCGCCAGAATCGTATGTGACGAGTTCGTCATAACCGAGTTGGGTTTTGCCAAAAACAGCTTTGTAATACGCCCAATTAGCATCTTCTGACCACATCACGCCGCGCGTAAATTGATAGGTGTTGAATAAATTGAGCCAAGTAAAAAAGAGTAACAATACACCGATTATTACTTTTCCTATTATATTTTTGGTCGTAAATGATATAAAATAAGCCAATGGAATGCTTAGCAAGGCATACATTTCAATCATGGGGCGAGAACCGAAGCCGTTGATGTAATTCCAACACCACCAACTGTAAATGATGTAAATATGTAAGGGTAAAATAATTAAAACAGGTGATAAAAAGGCGCGTTTTTTAAATAACAACGGAATGCCTAACAGCGCCAGCCACATAACAGGCGTGTACGCCAACCAGCCATTTTTATATCCAAAAAGTCCGTGGTAAATCTTGGCGCGTAGGAAATCGAAGCCTTCCTCTCCGTAGCTGTAATAGAGAAAATGTCCAGTCGCATATTTCCAGTATAATAATTGCGGAACGCCCATTATAATAAAAACGCCAATGGCCGCACCATAAGCCTGATATTTTTGTGTAATGAAGCGAACGCGTTCTCTTAAATCTTTTCCAGAGGTAATATTCCACAGTAAGGGTATGAAAATACACAACATTCCAATGGGTCGAATGAGTGTGATCAAACCCGCCACCACACCGATGCCAATTACTGCCCTGATGCTACCCTTTTCATACCAACGGATGGTCAAAAATATTAGCAAGCTGTACAATGCAAACAAATAGGCGTGCGACATCGGACCGTTGATGATATTAAAAAAGTATAAATTGGTAGCCAACGCAAGTGTCAGCATGACTACTGCGGTCGTCGGGTCATTTACGTATTGTAATAAGATTTTTCGTAGAAAATAAAATCCTGCTATTGTATAAAAAGTCGGCGCTATCGCCATCATATAAACATACCAAAAGGAGTAACCATCGGCTGGGTAATCAGTGAATTGCGTAATGAAATGTGCTATAAAAAAAACGGTGCAAAGAGAATTGCCAGTCCCAGCGTGTATTTATTGACTTGTTTTGCTTTGTTTTTGTACCGATTGGAATCTGAATCAAGAGAATTGATACTGGAACTAGGTTTGTATCGGTCGCGCGCCTGCACAGATTTATCCAAATACAGCAAATCGTGGTGAATAAACATTGCGGGTAAATACAGGTAATAACCCCAAGGGTCGCCACCGCCCAAAAGCTCGTGGTTCCATCGCTTGTAAGCATGAATCGAAAATACATAAGCGATTAAAATAAGCAAAAGTGCGAAGAACGAGATGCGATTTGCCATTGTTTTCAAGTAAAGACGGAATGACGAAGCGATGATGTGCCTGCGAATGTACTGCAAAGATAAGTTCAACTGTAAAATTAGCCCTGCTCAACGCATTTTTTTTGTTGAAAAAAATCCCGTTCTTGCAAGGTAACAAGCGCTGGCTGAAATGAATGCGCTTATTATTTCACTATTGCCTTGACCATTTATGTTGAAAATAAAACCAAAGATTGCTAAAAAAACTCTTTTACAAGCCTTCCGCCTGATGGCAACTGCCAAAATTATGACGGAAGTCTACGAAGAAAACTTTAAGTTCGTCTCCAAATACGTGCACGCTACCTCCCGCGGACACGAAGCCGTGCAACTCGCTTTAGCATTGCAATTATTACCACAGGATTGGCTGTCCCCTTACTATCGGGATGATGCGATGCTGTTGGGCATTGGGCTACGACCCTACGATTTGATGTTGCAATTGATGGCAAAGCGCGACGACCCGTTCTCCGGCGGACGCACGTATTATTGCCATCCGAGTTTGAAAGACGCTGATAAACCGAAAATTATACACCAATCTTCGGCGACGGGCATGCAGGTGATTCCAACGACCGGGATTGCGATGGGGATTCAGTATTTGGAGCGGATGGGAGGATGGGAGGATGGGAGGATAGGACAGGAGGATGACACGGCAGGAGGTGGTTCCCCCTTCGGGGGTCAGGGGGTTGTCGTCTGTTCCCTCGGCGATGCGGCGGTGACGGAGGGAGAAATCGCGGAAGCCTTTCAAATGGCGGCGTTGAAGCAATTTCCGATTTTGTATCTGGTGCAAGATAATGGTTGGGATATTTCGGCGAATGCAGCGGAGACACGCGCTCAAAATGCAGCCGAATACGCACAAGGTTTCAAAGGCATTGAAGTGCGGAGCGTGGATGGCAGCGATTTTTTGGAATGTTATTTGATATTAGAAGATATAATAAAAACGATTCGGAAAGAACGTCGTCCATTTTTGGTGCACGCGAAAGTACCATTGTTGAATCACCACACGTCGGGTGTGCGTAAAGAGTGGTATCGAGATGATTTGGCGGAGCATCAAGCGCGCGACCCCTACCCTATTTTACGGCATCATTTATTGGAAGAAGGGATTTCCGAAAAGGAATTGCAAGCCATTGAAAAAGAAGCATTTGAAATGGTTTTGACAGATTTTGACTTGGCAAAACAAGCCGAAGACCCCCACCCAGAAGACCTTTTCACACACGATTTTGCACCTACGCCTGTGGCCGAAGAACTTGGACGGCGCGAACCCCTCGGCAAGCAACCAACTGTCATGGTGGACAGTGCGCTTTTTGCCATCGAAGAGTTGATGCACAAGCATCCGGAATGCCTGCTTTACGGGCAGGATGTAGGCGGACGACTCGGCGGCGTGTTTCGGGAGGCGGCGACGCTAGCGCAAAAATTTGGCGATCATCGCGTTTTTAATACCCCAATTCAGGAAGCGTTTATTGTAGGAAGTACAGTAGGAATGTCCGCCGTTGGGTTGAAGCCGATTGTGGAAGTGCAGTTTGCCGATTATATTTTTCCGGGTTTGAATCAGTTATTTACGGAAGTGAGTCGCTCGTGCTATTTGTCGAACGGGAAATTTCCGGTGAGTATGATTTTGCGGGTGCCGATTGGGGCGTATGGCAGCGGCGGTCCGTACCATTCCTCGAGTGTGGAATCTATTTTGACCAATATTCGTGGCATTAAAATTGCATATCCGAGCAACGGTGCGGATTTGAAAGGCTTATTAAAATCGGCTTATTACGATCCAAATCCAGTGGTTATTTTAGAACATAAAGGCTTGTATTGGAGTAAAGTACCGGGCACCGAAGCCGCGAAAACCATCGAGCCAGACGAGCATTATATCATCCCATTTGGTAAAGGTAGAATTGCATTGCAAGCTGATGAAGAAAAGGTCGAAAAAGGCGAGTCGCTGCTCGTCGTCACTTATGGCATGGGTGTTCATTGGGCGTTGAATGCGGCGAAACAATTTGATAATAAAATTGAAATTTTGGATTTGCGTACCCTTTATCCATTAGATGAAGCATTAATTTTTGAATTGTCGAAAAAGCACAGCAGAATTTTGGTGGTGACGGAAGAACCGGTCTATAACTCCTTTGCACAAAGCATCGCGGCTCGCATTTCAGAACATTGTTTTGAATATCTCGACGCGCCCGTGCGCACGCTGGGTTCAGAAAATATGCCTGCCATTCCATTGAATGAAACGCTGGAAAAGGCGATGATTCCGAGTGTGGCGAAGGTGGCGGCGGCGATGGAAAATATTCTTTCCTATTAAGAAAAGTGTCCTGTGTTTCACGCCGCAGGACACTTCTATTGCTTGCACATCTCCCAATTTTTAGAAACAAATGACCCTTTTTATCTTAAAGTTACCGACTCTAAAGTGTAAGCTGTCAACTTATTAGTGTAAGTTGCCAGATTATTAAATAAAATCGCCAACTAATTAAAATTAGTTGGCGATTTTTTCTTTGCAGTCGGCAACTAATTAAAATAAGTTGGCAACTAATTAAAATAAGTTGGCAACTAATTAAAATAAATTGGCAGTTTACACTAATTATTTGGCAGTTTACACTAATTATTTGGCAG
>CAZJXN010000171.1:6771-10822 GCA_964549655.1 uncultured Saprospiraceae bacterium | reverse complement strand
ACTTATCAAAGAACTTTGTATTTTTTTTGCCCAACTATAAGTGTACGGCTGGAAATTCTAATGATAAAACATCCATTATTGTCAAAGATGATTTATATCTTTTAGGGCTTTTGAATTCAAAAGCGGTTGATTTTGTGATTCAACAAACTTCTTCTACGAAGCGCGGTGGTTATTTTGAATACAAACCTACGCATGTAAACAATCTTCCTATTGCCAATGCTTCTGATGATTCTAAAAAACAAACCACCGACCTCGTCACCCACATCCTCGCTGCCAAACAAGCCGACCCGCGTGCGGACACCCACGCCCTCGAAGCGGAGATAGACACGCTCGTGTACCAACTCTACGGCTTGACGGCGGCGGAGATCGCCATTGTGGAGGGCAAGACCTGACAGGTTTTGGAAACCTGTCAGGTCTTCAAACTACGGTTTCGCCTCTTTCCCAATCGAAAGCATATTGGCAAACAAGCGATACGCGCCCGACACGCCACTGGGCAGCTCGCGGAAGAAAGAATAGCCGGTATAGATGTAGTGTCCGTTGCCGTATTTGGCCACGAGTAAGCCGCCGTCACGGGCAGGCTCGCCGGGATCATTGCAAGATAGAACCGCTTCATACTCTGGTGCCCACTCGGTGGGAAAGTACAAACCGCGCTCCTGCACCCAGCCATCAAAATCTTTGGCGGTGATTTTATTGGGGAAATTCAATACAGCATGGTCTGGTTTTAAAAAGCGCACTTCGGCATCTTCTACCGCGGTGCGGTCGCGCGATATTTTGAGTTTGTACGGTCCAATTTGCTCGACGGGCAGCACAAGATCGTTGGCGGTGTTGTATTGTACAATGAGTGTGCCGCCGTTGTTGACGTATTCCATCAGCTTGGGTTGGGCAAAGCGAAGACGCTCTTTCGTGTTGTAGGCACGTACGCCCATGACGACGGCATCGTATTTTTTTAGGTTATCAGCCGTGAGGTCGTATTCATTGAGCAGCGTTACGTTGTAGCCAATTTGTCGGAGGTTATCAGGAATCACGTCGCCTGCGCCCATGAAGTAGCCGATGCGGTCGCCCGCTTTTTTGATGTCCATTTTCACGACTTTAGCAGCGGCATCGCGCAGCACGGTTTGGGTTGGAATGTGGTCGTATTGAATGAAGACGACTTCTTCGCTGTAATTTTTTCCGTTGACGGTGGCAATGGGTTTTATTTCACCTTCGCTTTGCGCTTCCGATGGAAACAATTGGAACCGAACGACTTGCTCCTCCCCTTTCATTTTCATATTGAAATCAATCTTCGCGGGGTCGGTACGCCAACCTTTCGGTACGGATAATTCGATAGTACCAGTCACGTCTGCGGCACTGGATTGCAACAAGATTTCCACATTTTGCGGCGCACCATTTGAAAATACATAGACTTTTTCCGCGAGATTGGCAAAAACGGGCGGCGTAATTTCAAACGGGCGGTACACTTCGCCGCGTACATCTTCGGTGCGTTTGAAGGCGATGGCTTGTTCAAAATCAAAGGGTTCGTTATTGATGAGCAAGTTGTACTGCACTTTAAAAGGGTGCGGCGTTTCCGGCAAGCCACGCAGTTGCTGGTCTTCCACGGTGTACATTCCGATTCTCCACGGTTTGTTGAGCCAATAGGAATTGGTGAGGGCGATGTCTTCCGGGATTTTTATTTTGTGTTGGGTCAGGGTGGCTTCGTTGACATTCAGCGTGTCGTTCAATTCGCGTACCTTATTTTCCGGCAGGAAAGTGACTGATTTTAGAATCATCGGCGTTTTAGAACGATTGGTGGTTTCCAAATTCAAGTCTATAATCTGACCCGGCGTGGCGGAATAATCTTTGGCAATGGCTTCCGAAAATAAACCGGTACACGCGCTGATGACTTCCTTGATTTCAGTGAGTTTCACGCGCTTCCAGTAGCCGTCGGGCAAAGCGTTGAGCAATTTATAAGCTTGCATCAATTTCGGTACACTGGCACTGGGGTTTTCGTATTTGAATTCTTTTTCAACTGCTGCGAGGATTTTGCCAATTGGTTCGCCACCTTTCACGCGCGTCCAAGTCGTATTGATGCCTTCAAAAATATCGGAATTTCCTTTTGGTAAATCGCCTTTTAGAATCTTAACGTATTCCAACTCCGAGCCACGCGCACCCGTAGCACCCATGCCTTGGCACTTGTGCATACTGCGGCTTTCGGCTGCGATTTCGTTATTGGATTTGCCTTTGATGGGATAATATTTACCAATGTCAAAACTCATAAACTCAGACTTATCCGCTTTTTGAAACGCCTCCTGACTGCCAAAAAAGAACCACGACGTATTGAAAAATAAGCGACGCGGCTGCCAGGTTTCCACATATTTCAACTGCTCTGGGTATGCGTCTTTCTTGCCCGCCAAATCAAATGCCTCGTGCGACAAAATCGCGGAAGCCGTATGGTGTCCATGATTGGGGCGCGTGCCAGCGTGGTCGAAGCGATTGATAATCACATCCGGCTGCCATTTGCGAATTGCCCAAACGACATCAGAAAGCGCCTCTTCTTTATTCCACATTTTGAGCGTCTCCTCTGGGTTTTTAGAATAGCCAAAGTCATTAGCACGGGTAAAGAGTTGATTGCCGCCGTCCACGCGCCGCGCTGCCAGCAGTTCTTGGGTGCGAATCACACCGAGCAATTCTTCGATTTCGGTACCAATCAAATTTTGACCGCCGTCGCCGCGCGTCATGGAGAGATAGGCTATGTTTGCCTTGCGTTCATTGGCGAGGTAAGCGATGAGGCGCGTATTTTCATCATCAGGGTGCGCCGCTACGTACAGTGCCGAACCGAGGAAATTGAGTTTTTGAATCGCTTCGTGAATCTCACCGGAAGTCCACAGTTTGGGCGCTTGCGCAAATGAAAATTGTACAAAAGCCGCTACAAAAAGGAGGAGAAAGTATCGTTTGCTCATGTTCCTAAAATAATTTGTAAATCAATCAAAATCAAAGGAGAAGCGACAAAGATAATAGCTTCTGGGAAGATGGAAGCTACGAGGCGCGTTAAGGAAATGCTAATGGCATCCAGTTTCTTGTTGCACACTTCATGTTGACCGTTCAAAGTTCGAGGTTTCTTGTTTGGAGCGTCAAGGTTATTTTTTAAACGATTGAAAATTTGCAGAAGTGAAGAACGTTCTTTATTTTTAAATTTATCGCTACCAAATTCAAAAACCAAATACACATGAAATCATTTTCGCTTTTCCTTTTTATTACCTTGGCAACGGCGTTTGCAACTACGTCGAGTTATCCCGCGTCCAAGCTACAAGGCGCGTGGAGCAACCAAACGGCAGACGTCACGCAAGTCTTACTTTTCAGCAATGGCTATTTTTCTTGGACTTCGTACAAAACTGGTTCTGGCGAATTTATTCAAACCAAAGGCGGCAGCTTTACTTTCCAAAGTAGTCAACTGGTGCTGACGTATGAATTCAGTTCTGCCGATAGTGTGCAAGTAGGCACGACCGAAAAATGGACCTTATCTCAAAAAGACGAGGTATTGCAATTCACCGACAAAGCCGGAAAACCCTTCCCACTTAAAGCCCTCGACGCAAACGTAACCACCGACCTCACCGGCTCATGGCTCATGGCAGGTCGCAAACAAGACGGCAACATCACACGGCGCGATACCACCACGCCCCGCAAAACCATGAAAATCCTCACTGGTAACCGCTTCCAATGGATTGCCTACAACACCGAAACGAAGCAATTCTCCGGCACAGGCGGCGGCACGTACACGGCAACGGATTCTACTTACACTGAAACTATCGAATTCTTCTCCCGTGACAACAAACGCGTGGGTATGAAACTTCAATTCAACTTTGACGTGCAAGGCAACGACTGGCATCATAGCGGTAAGAGTAGTGTGGGCGAAGCGATGTATGAAGTGTGGGCGAAGCGGAATGAAAAATGAAAAATGAATGAAAAAATGGGTGATAGGGTGAAAGGTTTATAAGGTGATGCGTGCCGAAGAGACTAAGGGAAAAACTTTGTCCCGATGTATATAGTATATAGGGATGAAAAATGTCTGAACCGT